>CAYUOB010000021.1:8102-30658 GCA_964446145.1 uncultured Desulfobacula sp. | reverse complement strand
ATATAAAAAAAGAGGCAGAGCTGCTTCAAAGCCAGCTTACAGAACACAATTACAGATATCATGTGCTTGACGACCCTGTTATCAGTGATGAAGAATATGACAGGATGCTCAAAAGGCTTGTGGAACTGGAAAAGGAATTTCCAGAACTTTCCACACCTGATTCACCCACAAAAAGGGTGGGTGCCCCTCCGCTTTCATCCTTTGAACAGGCCCGTCATGCCGTACCCATGCTGAGCCTTGACAATGCATTCAATGACAGGGATATCCTTGATTTTCATCAGAAGATTGCAAAGATGCTGGGCTCATCTGATATTTTATACACTGCTGAGCCCAAGCTGGACGGTGTGGCTGTGGAGTTAAGGTATGAAAACGGTATTCTTGTCCAGGCCACAACAAGGGGGGACGGTGTCACAGGAGAAGTTATTACGGAAAATATCCGCACCATTGCATCTGTGCCCCTGAGGCTGAATGATGCGAAAATAAAACCGCCCTCAAGGCTTGATGCACGAGGCGAAGTGATCATAAAACGGGCGGATTTTGAACGCCTCAACAAAGAGCGCCTTGAAAAGGGCGAACCTGTGTTTGCAAATTCAAGGAACGCAGCAGCAGGTTCATTAAGGCAGCTTGATTCAAGGATTACAGCTTTGCGGCCCCTTGATATTTTTGTATATGGCACAGGCCTTGTGCAGGGCATGGAATTTGAGCGCCATTCAGATTTGCTTTCAATGCTGAAGGCTTTTGGGTTTCCAGTCAATCCCCATATCAGATACAGGACTGATATTAACGGGGCCGTCATGTTTTACAGGGAACTTGAAAATTTGAGAAACAGCCTGGATTATGAAATTGACGGCATGGTCATCAAGGTGGATGAAATCCGGTTTCAGAACCTGCTTGGAGAAAAGATAAGAACTCCCAGATGGGCAGTTGCCTGCAAGTTTCCTGCACTTCAGAAAACCACTGTGATAAAGGATATAATTGTGCAGGTGGGCAGAACAGGTGTGTTGACCCCGGTTGCCGTGCTGGAGCCTGTAACCATAGGCGGAGTGACGGTTTCAAGGGCAACCCTGCACAATGAGGACGAGATCAGGCGCAAGGATATCCGTATCAATGATAAGGCATTGGTTATGAGGGCAGGTGATGTCATTCCCAAGGTGGTTAAGATAATTGAATCAGAAAGGGATGGAAGCCAGATTCCCTTTGAAATGCCTTTGTCCTGTCCTGTGTGCGGCAGCCCGGTGGAGAAGACCAAACAGGACAGATCCAGTCTCAATAAATGTGTCAATGCTTCATGCCCTGCACAGATCAAGGAAAGGCTGGCGCATTTTGTTTCAAAAAAAGCCTTTGACATTGAGGGCCTTGGCAGAAAGATCATTGATCAGCTTGTGGATGAAAAACTTGTTGCAGATTTTGCCGATATTTTCACTCTTGATCCCTTTACCCTTGCAGGGCTTGAGCGCATGGGAGAAAAATCCGCCTCAAACCTTGTCAGGGCAATTGAAAAATCAAAAAAAATTCCCCTTAGACGTTTTATCTATGCCCTTGGTATTGATCATACCGGGGAAAATGCCTCAAGACTCATTGCAGAATGTTTTGGCACACTTGACCGCGTGATGTCAGCCTCACCGCAAGAACTTGAGGCTGTGCACGGCATCGGCCCTGAAACTGCAGGAGCTGTACATGCTTTTTTTGCAAATTCTGAACATATTGAAATCATGGAGAAAATTCAGAATGCAGGCGTGGTTGTCATGGATGATGATACATCAGGTGAAATTATGCATGATAATGCCTTTGCCGGCAAAAAAGTGGTTCTCACCGGCACCCTGGCTTCCATGACAAGGCAGCAGGCAGGCAGGCTGCTTGAAGAACTTGGGGCGTCAGTTGTTTCTTCTGTAAGTTCGAAAACCGATTTTCTTGTTGCAGGCGACAGGGCCGGCAGCAAACTTGCAAAGGCTTTAAACCTTGGTATTGCAATACTTGATGAGAAAAAGTTTCTTGAAATGCTTAAACATAGTCAATAAAATTTCATCACATGATTGAACCGGCCATACTTTTGATTTTTGTTCCCACTTTTTTTGTTGTTTCGGCAACTCCGGGCATGTGCATGACCCTTGCACTGACCATGGGAATGACCATAGGAGTCAGAAAAACATTTTACATGATGTATGGGGAGCTTGCAGGGGTGGGGATTGTGGCATTTGCTGCAGTAACCGGTGTTGCAGCCCTTATGATGAATTATCCCCATGTGTTCACCGTGTTGAAGTATGCCGGCGGTTTATATCTTGTATATCTGGGGGTTGGAATGATAAGGGCAAAGGGTAGGATGGCATTTGATCCGGACAGGGCCCGGCAGTTTGATATTTCGCCTGAAAAACTTGTGATTCAGGGCTTTGTGACCGCCATTGCAAATCCAAAGGGGTGGGCTTTCATGATCTCGCTTCTGCCTCCTTTTATCCAGCCTTCAAAACCGTTTCTGGGTCAGACCTTGATCCTTGTTGCGATTATTCTCATGACAGAATTTGTCTGTCTTGTGCTGTATTCAAGCGGTGGAAGATCCTTGAGAGGGTTTCTTGAAAAAAGTGGTAACGTGCGCATCCTGAATCGTATTTCAGGCATGGCAATGATCGGGGTCGGCATCTGGCTCGGTCTGGACTGATTATCAGGAGCATATGAAATGAAAAATACCTGATTTGTTCAGACAGGAGAATGATAATGGATAATATTTCTTTGAAACTTTTGTGTGACAGCACCTACCTGCCTGTTGTCCTGAGCTTTGCAGAAAAGGCTTCGCAAGCATTTGGCCTGGGGAAAAAGGAAATTTTTGCAGTCAGGCTTTCTGCTGAGGAGATATTCACATATTTATGCAGAACGATCCAGGAAAAAGACGTGGAAATAATCTGTAAAAATTGTGGGTACTGCATTGAAATGACATTTCTGTTTAAAGGAGAAATTTCTCTCAAGGTGTTTAACCTGACCTCAAGTGTTTTTCCTGACAGAACTGAAAACCTGGATGAAATGGGGCTTTTGATAGTTTCAAGGCTTGCGGATAATTTTAAAATTCTGAAAAATCAGGATGGAACCATGTCTCTGGTGCTTGTAAAGGACAAGATATATCCTGAGCCCGGCAATGATCTTAAAAAGATTTGTTTTGAAAAATCAAACTCATTTACCATAAAAGAGCCCAATAATGAACAAATAAAGATTTTTGCAACATCAGTATGCAGTTTCTGTGATGATATGGGTGTGCCTGATTTTTTCAGGTTTCCGGGAAAACTTGTGGATATGGTTCAACACACAGATTACACAGTTCTTGTTGCAATGGATGAAAAACAGCAGGTAATCGGCGGAATCATATGGCATTGGATAAGCAGAAAATTAATAGAATTTTCAGGGCCATTTGTTTTTAAGGAAGATTTTGCTGAATCCCCTGAAGAACAGCTTATTATAGGTTTTCTTGAATCTGTGGGCAAGTCTGATGCAATGGGTGTATATTCACAATACTGTGCTGGGAAATTGTCGGATGAATATTTTGAGGTTATCGGCAGATTGCCTGTTTATGATCATAAAGCTGAAAAAACAGAAATTTCCGTCTGCTTCAGGCAATTGAAAGAAGATACCGGAGCAGTTTCCTGGGCCGGCAGGTCTCTGCAGGGGTTTCTGGAAAATATTTATCATAAGCTTTTTCTGCCCAGAAAAATTGCAACAGTTTCTGATATGGGAGAAACAATACCGGAAAACTCGGTTCTGTCCGTTGATTTCTTCAGGTTCCGGAAAACTGCCATACTTAGAATCATACTGCCGGGAAAAGATATGGAAAAAAATATTAAAGACCATGTCAGTCTTATAACCAGAGAATCTTATGGAAATATTTTTTTTGAGCTTGACCTTGGCATTCCTGAGCATGCACATGCTGCAGATGCACTTGTAAAGAACAGGTTTCTGCCTGCTTTGCTCATACCATGTGCCGGGAACGGTGACATGGCTGTCTTTGTCCGGAGGCCGGATGAGCATTGAAAAGACAAGAATGAAAAATGGTTTCCTGTCGGAGCTTGTGCCTGGCTATATAAGGGAATTTCAGGCATACATACCTTCTAAGCCTGATGGGGTTTTAAAGGAAATCTATAATGTTGACAATCTGTACAGGTTGAACAACAATGAGAACCCCCTGGGCCCTCCTGCTGCATCAAGGAAAGTGCTTGAAGGGTTTGATCCTGAAGCTGTTGCAGTTTATCCCAGCGGAGATGCTTATTATTTGCGATGCAGGCTTGCTGAAAAATTCGGAATGCATCCTGACCAGTTCATTGTGGGAAACGGGGCAAATGAAGTTATCGCTTTTGTTATCAAGGCGTTTTGTGAGCAGGGAGATAATATCGTAACTGCTGATAAAACCTTTGCAGTGTATGAATGGATAGCCACTTTTTCAGGGTTTAATGCAAAGCTGGTTCCATTAAAGGATTTTTGTTTTGACGATACTGCGATGCTGAAAGCAGTGGATGAAAAAACAAAAATCATTTTTATCTGCAATCCCAATAACCCCACAGGAACATACTGGACTAAAACCAGGCTTGTCAATTTCCTGGATGCAGTGAACGGCAGGCAGATTGTTGTTGTTGACGAAGCATATTTTGAATTTGTCGGAAAAGAGGACTTTCCGGACAGCATGCAGCTTCTCAATGATTATCCAAATCTTGTGGTGTTCAGGACTTTTTCCAAAATGTTCGGCCTTGCAGGGCTGCGTATAGGTTATCTTGCAGGAAGCATGGAAGTTGTGGATATAATCAGAAGAACCTGTGTGGTATACTCGGTCAATACACTGGCACAGGAAGCTGCACTTGCTGCCCTTGATGATGATGAACATATCCTGAAAACAAGAGAACATGTGGAAAATGAAAAAAGATTTCTTGCAGGAGAGCTGAAAAGGCTGAAATTATTTTTCATTGCGGAGGAGGGCTGTTATATCATGGTAAAGCTTCCAATGAGTGATACCCTCGCATACAGAAAAATGCTGGCCTGCGGCATCATGATAAGGAGTATGACAGGATTCAGGTATCCCAACTGGATAAGGGTCAGCATGGGGCCCCACAGGGCAATGGAACTTTTCATTGAAACCCTTGAAAACATACTTTGCAATAAGGAGCCGGTTCATTGATCAATATGACAGGAGAAATAGGCAAAAGTATTCCAAGGACAGATGCCTGTGGGAAAGTCACAGGAAAAACATGTTATGCTGTTGATTTTTACAGGGATAAAATGCTGTGGGCCGGTGTCAGGAGAGCCAATGTCGCCCGTGGAAGGCTTAAGTCCGTCAGAATCGAAAACGCACTTAAAATTAAGGGTGTAAGAAAAATACTTCTTGCCGCCGATGTTGGCGGAACCAACAGGCAGGGAGTGGTGCAAAAAGATCAGGAAGTGCTTGCAGACGATTTCATAAACCACAGAGGCTGTGCTGTTGCCCTTGTTGTGGCGGAAGACAGATATTCCCTTGAAAAGGCAGTCAGGGCAATTGAGCCTGAGATTGAGGAGCTTCCTCCGCTGCTGAGTATTGAAGATTCCCTTGAACCTGATGCGGCTCTTATAAATCCTGAATATGAAGGTGGAAATATTCTGTTGAAAGGAGAGCTGGAAAAGGGTGAAACAGACAAAGGCTTTTCAGATTCAGATGCAGTGGTTGAAGCAGAGTTCTGTCTACCCATGCAGGAACATGCATTTCTTGAAACAGAAACGGGCTGGGCTGTGTTTACAGAACAGGGGATTGTTGAAATAACCGTGTCAACCCAGACTCCGTTCCGTGACAGGGCTGAGGTTGCGGAAGCATTAGGGCTTGACCTTGATAAGGTCAGGATTATTGCACCTTTTTGCGGTGGAGCATTTGGTGGAAAAGACGGGATCACGGTTCAGACCTATTTAGGGCTTGCTGCCCTGAATTTTCCGGGAATACCTGTAAAAATGTGGCTTGAAAGGGAAGAAAGCTTTATTGCAGGGCCGAAAAGACATCCTGCAAAAATCCATTATAAGGCTGGTGCTGATTCAGATGGAACCTTAAATGCTCTTTATGCTGACATAAAATATGATACAGGGCCTCATGATCATCTGGGGGGAGTTGTAATGGCGCTTGGACTTGAACATGCAGGAGGCCCCTATAAAATTGCAAATACCGGGTTCAAGGGTATGGTTGTATACACAAATAATCCCGTGGGAGGAGCTTTCAGAGGGTTTGGAGTCCCCCAGGTCGCCGCAGGCATTGAGCAGATAATGGATATGCTTGCAGAAAAGCTTAATCTGTCCCCTGTTGAAATCAGGAAAAGAAATATTTTAAAACGGGGAGATAAGAATGCGATCAACGTCACCATGCTTACTTCCGTGGGTATTGATGATTGTCTTGAACTTATTGAAAAACACAATTTCTGGCAGAACAGGGAACAATGGAAAAGAAAAGCTCCTGTCAATAAAAAAAGAGGTGTGGGAATCGCCTGTGCCATGCATGGAATCGGTTACGGCCCTGAAGTGCCTGATATTGCAAATGCAAAGATTGAGCTTGCTGAAAACGGTATTTTTAAAGTTTATTGCGGTGTTGTTGATATGGGGCAGGGAAATATCTCAACTTATCTGCAGATAGCAGGCAATATTTTAAACCAGTCCATGTCCTTTATGGAGCCTGTTCTGCCGGATACAGACAAAACCCTGGCTTCAGGATCTTCTTCAGCAAGCAGAACAACTTTTACATTTGGAAATGCCTTGATTAAAGCTTCTGATATCCTGAAAAAAAGAATAATTGAGAAATGTGCTGATATGTTAATGGAAAGTGATGTCAGAAATCTTGACCTGATACCCGGTAAGGTTGTGCATTTTCCAACAGGCAGAGAATTTACCCTTGAACAGATAGCAATGTTTTTTAATGATGCGGAAAGGTTTGTATCGTCACGATACCGCGTCCCTGTGAGCATGGAGCATCCGACAGAAGATAAAAATCTCAGGCTGCACGGAATCCCCCATTACATATTTTCATTTGGAGCGCATCTTGCGGGAGTGGAGGCTGATATGCTGACAGGTGCGGTAACGGTGAAAAAATATATTGTTGCAAGTGATTGCGGAAGATTGATCAATCCCCAGGTTTTTGAACAGCAGGTTCACGGAGGCGTTGCACAGGGCCTGGGTTACGGGTTATATGAAAACATGATTGTGGATCAGGGAAGAATCCTGACTGAAGATTTTTCAACCTATATTTTGCCCACATCCCTTGACGTTCCGGATATGGAATCTTTAACGGTACACAGGGATGAGAAACACGGGCCTTTCGGTCTGAAAGGGGTTGGAGAGGTGGCCATTGATGCCCCGCTTCCCGCCATTGCAAATGCATTGTATGATGCATGCGGTGTCAGAATAAAAAATTTTCCAATAACACCTGAAAAAGTTCTGGAGCAGTTGTCAAACAACAGGAGCATGAGTTGAATATAAATTTTATTTTGAATGGTGCGGATGTCAGTTTTGATGTTCCGCCTGATTTGAGGGTAATTGATCTTTTAAGAGAGCATTTGGGCCTGACCGGTACAAAGGAATCCTGCGGTTCGGGTGAATGTGGCTCATGTACGATTCTGGTGGATGGCGAAACCAGATTGTCCTGTCTCATGCTTGCCTCTCAGCTTGAAGGCAGAAATATAGTTACCATAGAAGGGCTTGGAAAAGAAGGCAGGCTTCATCCTGTGCAGGAAAAATTTATCAGTGAAGGCGCAGTCCAGTGCGGATTCTGTACTCCGGGAATGATTATGTCGGCTGTTGATCTGTTAAAGCGGAAAAAATCTCCTGACAGGGACGAAATCAGGGAGGGAATCAGCGGTAATATCTGCAGGTGTACAGGTTATCAGAAAATAGTTGATGCAATTGAATCTGTTTCAGAAAAAAGCCTGGGTTCAGCCGTTTTCAGGAATAATTGTCCTGCTCCGGAGCTGAAGGGAAAACACAGGCTGAATAAACAGGCGGAAATTTTTATGCCTGGCACCATAGATGAATTATGGGCAGGGCTGAAGGAGTATCCTGATGCCGTGTTATATTCGGGCGGAACTGATGTACTTGCAAAAAGAAGAAAAAACCTGATCGCAAAAGAGAAAAATCTTATCTGTGTTGAAAATATAAAGGAATTGAAAAGGATCGAGGATCTCGGCAGGGAAATTTTCATAGGTTCAGGCGCAACTCATTCATCATTGCTTGAAAACAGTGTAATCCAAAAAAATTTTCCTGTGCTGATCCAGTCTCTGAGGGTTCTGGGTTCTCCACAGATCAGGCACATGGGAACAATAGGCGGCAATATCTGCACAGCTTCTCCGGCCGGGGACACATTGCCACCGCTTTATGCATTGAAAGCTGTTCTGGATATAAGAAAGGAAAACCGGAAAAGACTGATCCCGATCCATGATTTTATCATGGGGCCTGGAAAGACTGATCTGGAACATGGTGAAATTCTTTATGGAATCAGGATAGAAAAAAGGCCTGAATATAATTTTCAATATTATGAAAAAGTCGGCCAGAGAAATGCTCTTTCAATTGCAATTGCAGCCATTGCAATTCTGGCAAATATTTCTTCAGATAATATCATTGAAAAAATAGCAATAGCATGGGGAAGTGTCGGCCCTGCAATTATCACCTGTCAGGAAATTGAAAACAGATTAACAGGCAGAAAACTCAGTGAACAGCTGATAAAATCGGTTTTTCCTCATGTTGAGAATATTGTTTCTCCGATTGATGATATAAGGGCAGGCAGAAATTACAGGCTTGTTGTTTCAAAGAATTTGCTTTTAAGGATATTGGGTGCATGAATTCACCAAAAAAAGTTTTTAATAAAAATTTTATTATCCTTAATATTTTTCTTTTTCTTTCATATTGTAATATTGCTGTTTTTTTTCAGTTTCCATCTTATCTTCAGTACAGGCTTGGAATTAACCCTGAATGGACAGGAGTGCTGATAAGCGTTTACTCCCTTACAGGTTTGATTGCAAGGCCCTTTATCAGCGCTGTTATCACTCCTGTAAATGCCAGAAGAATCATAATCCTTAGCTCAGTTTCAGTTTTTATCTCTCTGATTTTATATGCTTTTGCGCTTCACATACCCGGGATAATCGCCATAAGAATAATCCACGGGCTGACCTATGTTGTTCTGGGAACTGCTGTAATGGCGGCGGTAGTGGCTTCAGTGCCGGCAAATCAGAGTGGAAGGGCATTCGGGGTCATAGGCATAATCACCATTTTACCATTTGCAGTGCTTCCTCCTCTGCTTAAACCCCTGACTTCACGGTTTTCCTTTGTCTCAATCCTGATCTGTTTCGGGTTGCTGCTGTTCCTTGGAACATTTCTGGTATTTTTTCTTGAAAAACCAGATAAAGTATCAGACTCTGAAAAAGAAAAAGCAAAAATCACAAAAAAAGAACTGATCCATAATATTCTTGATATCAATATAATATTTTTGTTTGTAATTTCGCTTTTCATATTTACAGCTTTTGCAGCCACTTTTTTTTACATCAAAGGCTATGGAATAAAGCATAACATGATCAACCCGGGATGGTTTTTCACGATTTCCATTTTCATGGAAATAGGAGTTAGAATATTTTTCAATTCATATTTTGACAAGGTAAACAAAATTAGTTTTCTGGGTTTTTCAATGCTGTTGATGGCTGTATCATATTTCACACTCGCAATGTTCTTCAACTGGATAATGTTTTTGTTCGTTGCAGTGCTGTTCGGGGTAGGGATAGGGGTTGCCATGCCGTTGATTAACAGCCTTGTGTTTGATTTTTCAGAACCTAAATTAAGGGGTTTTAACAGCAATATAGGTGTGGAAATGTTCCAGGGAGGTTTTTTCATAGGATCATTGACGGGTGGAATAATTTTGAGCAGATGGAGCTATGAAACGATTTTCTTTTGTTGCGGAATACTCTGCCTGATTTCAATATTATTGACATTTTATCTTTATCATCGGACAAGGGGCAGTTATGTATCTGGCAGCTGAGATCACGGGCGGTATTTTATTGACAGGGGCATGCCTGGAAATATCGGCAAGGTTGTTTTACAGAAAAAAATTTCAGATACCTTGGCGTTCCAAGGTTATTGGCGAATATCCATACAGAGAATTTGTGGAAAAGGCAGAACCTCCGATCCATTTTCAGTTTAAAAAAGGATTCCGTTCCAGGCATGTGAACATAAACTGCCTTGGCATGCGCTGTGCAGAGCCTGAAATGAAAAAAAAGAAACTCCTTGTGATTGGAGAATCTATTTTTTTTGGGCCCAAAATTTTGGATGAAAAAGGATTATGGTGTTATCAGCTCAAGGATATACTGCACCGGAACAATATAAGTGACTGGGAAATTTTCAATGCCGGCTTTCCAGGATATAATACATATCAGTACAGGGCATGGTGGGAAAAAACCCTGAAAAAGATTGAGCCTGATATTGTCATTATTCAATGCGGTGTAAATGATATTACCCAGGCCTATGTTATGGGGGAAAAATGGGAGCCTGGCCTGCCGTGGCAATGGGATTTTATCATGAGGCAGCAAAGAAAAACCAAGTGGTGGCAGAAACTGCTGTTTCACAATTGTCTGTATTTTATGTATAGAAGGAAAAAAATTACAGAGCGCAAGGGATTTGAGCCGGACGGCAATGTTTTCAAACTCCGGGAATGCATGGAATCAATAAGCTGCAATGCAGGAAAAATAGTATCAGATGCTAAATCCATGGGCGTAAAGGTTCTGTTTTCCTCCTTGGCAATGGCATATGATCCGGCCAGTATTGAAAAAGATCCGCCTCAATTGGATTCAATACAGGCAAACTGGAGGGAAAGCCTGATATCCACAGGTATTCCCATGATAAACTTCAGCAATTGGTGGAAGGATGAGTTTGCAAGGCAGATGGGCTGCCCGTCCCTGAATCTTCAGAAAATTTTTCAGGTTCATCCCAAAAGATATGAAATGTATCTGGATGTGGCTCACTGGAATGAGGCAGGACACAAACTGGCTGCAGAATCAATATTTGACAGATTGGTTGAATTAAACTGGTGGTAAAGGAGACAAAATGTCTGAATACAAGGTTGAACCAGGCCAGAAGATCGTGATTGAAAGGTTCTCCCCTGAGTTTGCAAAGGGTGTTACAGAATGCTTCAGGCAGGTATATGGCGACGGCTATCCAATAGACACCTATATTAACCCTGAGAAATTAATTGAAGAAAACAGGGCCAGGAGGGTTATTTCAATAATAGCAAGAACCGTTAAGGGCGATGTGGTTGGCCATGTGTCCCTTTTCAATTCAGACCCATGCAACCTGAAAATATATGAAAGCGGAAGCGGGCTTGTGATCAGGGAATACAGAAATACTGAGAAATTGTTTTTCAAAATGGTGAAATTGAGTGGTGAGATCGCGGCTGAAGAGGGGATCCACGGGATATTCGGCGAACCTGTATGCAATCATCCTTTTTCCCAGAAAAGTTCGGCTGGTGTAAAATTGATTTTCACTGCACTTGAAACGGATCTGATGCCTGCAGCAGCATATAAGAAAGAAGCAAGCGCATCGGGCAGGGTATCTGTGTTCTGGTCCTTCAGAACTTTTGTTTCAATGCCTCATACCGTGTTTATCCCTGAAATTTATAAGGAATTTTTTGATCTGATGTACCAGCGTGTTGATGATCAAAGAGATATCAGAGTATCGGAAGAATCAATCCGGACGCAAAATCCTTCAGTGATCACTAGTCAGTTGTTTGAGTTTGCAAATGTTGCAAGGATTGCAATTCATGAGCCTGGGCGTGATCTGGCAGAACAATTGGATATAATTGAGGCAGATGCAGAACAAAAGGGGGTAATTTGCTTTCAGGCATGGCTTGACCTTGGCATGCCCTGTGCCGGAGAAGCTGTTGAGATTTTGAGAAAAAAAGGTTATTTCCTTGGAGGACTGCTCACAAGGTGGTTTGGTACAGATGGAATCCTCATGCAGAAACTGCTCACAGAACCCTGCTGGGATAATATAGTGGTTGTTTTTGATCATGACAGGTTAATACTTGATGCTGTGTACAATGACTGGAAGAATGTGAAAAAACATTAATCATGGTATTGAGTGGAGACTGTGTCCGGACAATGGCCGGACACCTTGTTTTAAATGTATTGAATTGGATTGACACAATAAAAAGGGAACAGGATAAAATGAAAAAAATAGTTGAATGCGTGCCCAATTTCAGTGAGGGGCGTAATAAAGAAACCATTGATGCCATTGCCAGCGCCATTGAAAAAACTGCGGGAGTCACCCTGCTGGATGTGGATCCCGGCAGATCCACCAACCGTACTGTGTACACATTTGTGGGAGACCCGGATGCTGTGGTGGAGGCTGCTTTGAACAGTGCACGGGTGGCCAGGGAAAAGATTGACATGCAGCACCATACTGGCGAGCATCATCGCATGGGTGCCATGGATGTGTGTCCTTTTATCCCGGTGGCCAATGTTACAATGGATGAGTGTGTCATGCTTTCCCGCAGATTTGGAGAACTGGCAGCAAAAGAACTGGATATCCCCATATATCTGTATGAGGCTTCAGCCACAGCTGATTACCGCAGGAAATTGCCCCAGATACGTGAGGGGCAGTATGAAGGTCTGAAGGACAGGATCACCACTCCGGAATGGAAGCCGGATTTCGGGCCTGCGCGTTTTGTGCCGGAATGGGGAGCCACGGTAACAGGAGCCAGGTTTTTTCTTATCGCCTATAATGTCAACCTGCTCTCCACAGCCAACCAGGCCCACCGTATCGCCCTGAACCTGCGGGAAGCAGGCCGTGGCCCTGATGAACCCGGAAAACTGAAGGAAGTCAAAGGAATGGGGTGGTATGTGGATGAATATAATCTTGCCCAGGTTACAGTGAACCTTAACAATTACCTGGTTACTCCTCCCCATATCCTGTTTGAGGCTGTAAAAGAAGAGGCTGAAAAGCTTAATGTGGCTGTGGCCGGTTCTGAGGTGGTTGGAGTGGTTCCCCTTGAAGCAATCCTGATGGCGGCAGAATACTATATTGAAAAGGAGAATCTGTTTATTCTGGATGAAGACCAGAAGGTGCGGCTGGCTGTTGAACGTCTGGGGCTCAATTCCGTAGCTTTGTTTAACCCTGGAGAAAAAATCATTGAGTATATCATTGCCGAAGACCGGAACGAGCCTCTGGCAGGTATGAGTGTGCGGAAGTTTATTGAGGAAGTGGGTTCAAGGAGTTCAGCGCCTGGCGGCGGTTCTGCCTCTGCTGCCATTGCTGCCATGGGTGCGGGTCTGGGCTCCATGGCTGCAAAACTTACCTTTGGGGTACGTAAATTTGAAAGCCTGGATGCCAAGATGCGCAAGATCATACCGCCGTTGCACCATGCCTGCCATGACCTGATCCCCATGATTGACGCTGACACTCATGCTTTTAATGATTATATGGAGGCTCTGCGCCTGCCTAAGGAAACTGATGAGGAAACTGCCCGCAGAAACGAGGCACTTCAGCAGGGCCTGAAAAAAGCCATTGAAATTCCCATGACCACCATGAAGATTGCCGACGGAGCCTGGGATGCCATGGTTGAGGCGGCTCGATACGCCAACATAGCTTCCAGGTCTGATATTGAAGTGGGGGCCAAATCCCTTGCCACAGGTATCTGGGGTGCCTATAGAAATGTCCTGATTAATATGAAGGATATTGATGATGAAAAATTCAGGCAAAAGATCCTGGCACAGGCAGAGGCAATAAACAGGCGGGCCCTTGAAAAGAGCGAAGAAATTTTCAAAATTCTGGCTGACCGCACCTGATTCAGAGTATTTTTTTGCCCTGGCGCTGTCACGATAATGAGCCCGGGGGAAAACAATTCCCAAAAGGCAGTAATTTTACCTGCCGGCTGTTTTCCCTCAGGCCCGGGTCTTTTGCGGTTTATTCTGTTGCTGCTTGCCGGTTGCTTATAAATACTCCTCCAATAACAAGGCATGCAGCAAATATCTGATTCAGGTTCAGGTATTCATCAAGAACTGCCCATCCGAGAAAAATTGCTATGATGGGAATAAGATTGATGAATACTGAGGCTTTTGAGGCCTCGGTTCTGCCTATTCCCCAGTTGAAAAGGCCAAAGGACAGAAAAGAAACGCATCCGCCCAGATAAAACAATGTCAGGGTAAATTTTGTTGTCCATATTGATGCATTGGTCAGGTGAAGAGAGAAAAAACCTGGGGAAAAAAAGATTGCCCCTCCAAAAACCTGGAGTCCTGTTAAAAACCATGTATCATAGCGCCGGGTGAGTTTTTTTATCAGAATCATGTTGATGCAGGCGCTTATCATTGCACAGGTTTCCAGAAAATTGCCAAGTACCGGTCGGGGGGCGGCTGATGTGCTTTCCTGGAAGATTGTCAGCATGATAACTCCGAAAATACTCAGGAAGAGCCCTGTTATGGTTTTGGCGGCAATGGGTTCTGATAAAAAGATGAACGCTGCCGCAGCCACCATGAGCGGCAGGCACGCAGAGATGATTCCGGCCTGGGATGAGGTCGTGAGCTTAAGGGCATTTGATTCAAGCAGGAAATACATGCAGGGCTGACAGATTACCATTGTAAAAAGAATTTTCCAGTCACCTTTTTTATATGACTGGGGCAGGGTTCTGATGAAAACAGGAAGGATTGCAATGCAGGCCAGGAAAAGCCTGCAGAACATTACAGCATACGGGCTCAGATCCTTCAGTACAATACGCATGGCAGAAAATGAGCTTGCCCAAAGGAAAACAGCCCCGAGTATGGAAAGAACCGGCAGAGAATTTTTAATTTTTTCAATCACCAGAGAGTTGCTCAGCAGATCAGTCAAACAATGCGTCTATAAAAAGGCGGGAATTAAATTCCTGCAGGTCTTCTATCCCTTCTCCCACTCCTATATAGGAGATGGGCAGGTTCATGGTACTTGATACAGCAGCCACAATACCTCCTTTGGCGGTTCCGTCAAGTTTTGTAAGGGCTATCTGGGTAAGGCCCACTGCTTCATCAAAGAGCCGGGCCTGGGTGATGGCATTCTGGCCTGTTGTTGCATCAAGAACCATCAGTATTTCATGGGGAGCTCCGGGCAGTTTCTTGTTCACGGAACGTTTTATTTTTTTCAGCTCTTCCATCAGGTTCTTCTGGGTATGGAGCCTGCCTGCAGTGTCAATAAGGACAATATCAATATCCCTTGCGATTGATGCTTCAATTGCGTCATATGCCACAGCAGCTGGATCTGCTCCTTCCCTGTGGCGGACAATTGAGGCACCTGAACGTTCTGCCCATATTTCCACCTGTTCGATTGCAGCAGCCCTGAATGTATCAGCTGCTGCAATAAGAACCCTTTGGCCCTGTGAAGTGAATTTCATGGCAAGCTTGCCAAGGGTTGTTGTCTTGCCTGTGCCGTTTACGCCCACAACCATTATGACATGGGGTTTTGTTTCAGGGCGGTCATGTTCTGTCCTGGGTTTCAGGTCAGAATCATCAGGAAACAATGCGATCAGTTCTTCTTTCAGAACGTTCCTTAGCTCATCGGCATTGGAGAGTGCCCTGGCTTTTTTTCTTATTTTTTTCATCATTTCCATGGTAATATCAATTCCAAGGTCAGATGTTACAAGCAGCTCTTCCAATTCTTCAAAAAGTTCTTCATCAATGGCTTTGGCCGAGGAGAACAATTCATTTATATCAGTTGTAAGGACTTTTCTTGTTCTGGACAGTCCGGTTTTCAGTTTTGAAAAAAGACCCGGCTTTGATTTTGGTTTTTCCTGTTTTTTTCTTTTAAATATATTGAATGCCAATTTTTTATCCTCTGTATGTTATTTTATGCAAAAAAACTTTTAACCTTTTATGGGCCAGATATCAAGAATCATGTAAAAACTTTGGTGAAAATATTGACTCACAGCCGTATTTGTCTTAGATAACCCTGATTGATCCTAATCAGGAAAGCATATTTTATGATATACAAACTCAAAGAACAATGGTTCCTTGTCAGCCTTGCCTTTATTTTTCTGACTGTAATATATGAACCCTTCAATATATTGTCGGAAACAGGCATTTTCCTTAAAAATCATCATGGGCCTGAATTTATGATTTTCATGATTTTCATGATTTCAGGTCTTGTAATTGAAAACACTCAGGTCAGAGCGGGAATCAGGGATATCAAGGCAACTGCTCTTGCCCTGGTTCTCATACTTGTGGCAGCTCCACTTGCTGCACGGGTTTTATCCCTGCTTCCCATGGAAACTGGTGTGGCACTGGGTTTTTTTATTGTGGCTGCCATGCCCACCACATTGTCTTCCGGAGTTGTTATGACAGGGGCAGCAGGAGGGAACATGGCACATGCCCTTTTTGTCACCATACTGTCCAATTTTATTGCAATCTTTTCCATTCCGGTTGTTCTTTCATTTCTTTTATCCTGCCTGCACCGTGGAGGGCAGTTTTCAATTGATCAGTATGCAATTGTTGTGAAATTGTTTTTTTTGGTGGTTCTTCCCCTTGTGACAGGAATGGCCATGAAAAATCATATTTTCAGAAACAGAAAAATTCCAGCTTCAAAATTGCAGATTGTAAATCAATGTTTTGTGATTGCCGTTGTCTTCATATCCATCTCAGGTGCAAAAGACCTGCTTCTTGAAAGGACAGGGGTGTTTTTTTATATTGTTCTGCTTGCTGCTGTATTTCACCTGATGCTTCTTTGCGCATCTTTCTGCCTTGTAAAATTGTTCGGGATTGAAAGAGGCCGAATGGAAAGCATAGTTTTCATGGGGTCGCAGAAAACACTGCCTTTATCCCTGGTGATTCAGGTTACATATTTCCCCCAGTTCGGGGCAGCATTGCTTGTATGTGTCATCCACCATGTGGTGCACCTGATGATTGACGGGTGCCTCAGCACTGAAATGGGCAGATCAGGTCATTGTCTGTAAAAACTTATATCTTTACTTTTAGCCTGTCTGTGGTTAAACATTAATAAAGGAATAAAGCAGATAAATACTCAGGAAAGGACATGCCTTATGACTTCTTCAGGTGATGAAAAGCTGACGGCCCTGCAGGACAGGATCGAAAAACTACAGTCCCAGAAAGATACCCTGCTTAAGGAACTGGATGAAGTTGAAGAGCGTTTTGAAAAAATGGACAGGCTCTACAGACGGTATCTGCCTGCTGTCATTGATTCGGCTGCAACAGGGGATACCATGTTTGCAAAGACCTGCCGGGAACTTGCCCTTGCGCTGAAAAAGGGACAGTCCCATGCAAGAATTGAGTATATTTTTGAACAACTCAAAACCGCCATGATCAAGGAAGATATAATAGCAGGGCCTCCTAAATCCAAAAAAGGCCTGTTTTCAGCATTTTCAAAGTCAGAGTCAGGCTCTTTTCTTGATGAGTACAAGCAAAGTTATAATGAGGTTGTCAACAGGCTGCGTTCAACCCTGGATAAAAAATATGCTTCAAGGCTGGATAATATTGCAGCCAGAATCAAAACAGCCCAGGACACAAATGATATCAGCGATATCAGGGAAAGTGTGTTCAGCCTGATTTTTGTTTATATTTCCGAGACAAACCAGGACAGGGAAAAGGTTAATGCATTTGTCAGGGAGGTTGTGGGCAAAATTCTTGATATTGAATCAAGGCTTGCTGAAAGTTTCCGGCAGACAGATTCAATGGCACAGTCAAACAAGGGCTTTGAAACTACCCTGAGTTCTGAGATGACAGGCCTGCGCCAGAGCTGTGATATTGCCTTGAGCCTTGATGAATTGAAAAATCAGGTGTCCCGCCGTCTTGGAGCAATAATGAAGGCGCTTGAGGAAAAACAGGCAAAGGACAGGGCAATAAGAGATCAGGTTAAGAAGAACCGCAATGCCTTTAAATCAGGGTTTGAAAAATTGAAACAGGAACTTGATCAGGCAACAAAATATTCAGAAGAGCTTGAAGAGAAACTCAACCATGACCAACTGACAGGGGCGTATAACAGGCGTGCCTATGACAGACGGGTTGAAGAGGAAATGTCAAGATTTCTGCGTTATGGGACTGTATTCTCCCTGTTGCTGATGGATGCTGACAAATTTAAATCCGTGAATGATACCTATGGGCATGCAATCGGAGACAGATGCCTTCAGGAGATTATCAAACGCACACTCCCTTTGCTCCGTAAAAACGACATGCTTGCCCGTTACGGTGGAGAAGAATTCATGGTTATCATGCCTGAAACAGATATTGAAGGAGCCAGGGAAGCTGCCGAAAAGATCCGCAGAACAATTGAAAAAATAGAATTTATCTATAAAAAGGAAAAGGTCAGGGTCACGGTCAGTATTGGCGTGTCCCAGGCCCGTAAAGGGGATAAAACCCATCACCAGGTTTTTGAGCGTGCTGATATTGCTGTCTACAAGGCAAAGGAAAACGGCAGAAACCAGGTAGTTGCAGAATGATTGGAAAAACAAAGAAAAGGAGTATTAGCGTTAATGGAAAACCTGAAAAATGATTCTCTTGACTTCTTGCTGAACCATCCCAAAACAGCACGTGTTACATCTGATGTGAATGCTGAAACCATTGAAAGGCGATCATTTCTGCCAAAACGAATTAAAGTGTTCACGTCAAAATTCACCCAGATTGAGAATTGTCCTGAATACAGGTTTGCCACTGACAGAGAAGCGGAAAAACTGCTTCCTGATATAATCACAAATCATGTTCAGCGTCTGAAATCCTGTGAATCAGGCTCTGAAACCCTGAGACAGAAATTTGAACGCCGGAGAAATATAGGTGTTGTGTTTTCAGGAGGCCCGGCACCGGGTGGACATAATGTGATTGCAGGTCTTTATGATGAAATCAAAAACCATAACCCGGAATCAAGGCTGTTTGGATTTCTTGGAGGCCCTGACGGTCTTATTGATTCAAAATACATTGAAATCACCAGAAGCCTTGTGGATACCTACCGCAACATGGGTGGTTTTTCCATGATCAGAACCGGAAGAACCAAGATTGATTCTGAAGATAAAATCAGGGCAGCCTTAGATACCTGTATTGAACTTGACCTGGATGCACTTGTCGTAATCGGCGGAGATGATTCCAATACCAATGCTGCTTTTCTTGCGCAAAGATTCATGAAAGCCGGAATCATGGTCATAGGGGTTCCCAAGACCATTGACGGAGATATCCAGGTGAAAACAGATGACAGGGAAGTGCTGTGTGCTGTTTCATTTGGATTTCATTCTGCTGCAAGGGCGTTTGCCCAGAATATCAGCCATCTTGCAACAGATGCAGGTTCAGATGTCAAATACTGGCATATCTGCAAGGTAATGGGCAGGGTGGCAAGCCATCTTACACTTGAGTGCGCATTTCAGACCCATGCGAACCTTAGCCTCATAGGAGAGGAACTGGCAGACTATACTGATACTGCCCGGCTTGAGCGTGCAGGGGCAGAAGGCAGGATGGATTATACTGCCTTTGGCATGACATTGAGACATCTTTCAAGGCTGATCTGTGATACCATTGTAAAAAGGGCTGCTTCAGGTAAAAATTACGGAGTGATAATAATTCCGGAGGGCATACTTGAGTTTATCAATGAAATCCAGATTTTTATAATAAAGCTTAATACCATTATTGCAGATTATAATCATATCCATGACAGGGATTTTCACAGCAGTTTTGTTTCTCTTTCTGATAAACTTGAATATCTGCACCGCCTTGCAAGGGGAATGGGAGATAAATTCAAATTTCCCATCTGGAACCAGCGGGATGATGAGCTTTTTAATCAATTGCCTGCATTTTTTCAGGAAGGTCTTCTGGTTGAAAGGGATATGCATGGCAATTTTCAGTTTTCCCAGGTCAGAACAGAAAAAATAATTATGGATATGGTAAAGGAATATCTTGATATTCTGAAGGAGCAGGGAATATATAAAACAGCAATTGACAAAAATGACTATATCAACCTGATGAAAAAAGCAGGTCTCAATCCTGATGATTTTGCCCGGGCTCTTTTCAGAAACCCGGATGATCCTTTTCTTTTGATCAGGGAATCCATAATTTCACTGAAAACCATGAAACAGGCATTGGCTGCGGAAAATTTGATCAAAAACGATACAGAGCTGCCTGAGCCTTTCGTTAAAATATTCAAAAAATCCCAGCCAGTGTTCAAAACCCAGACCCATTTTTACGGATATGACGGCAGGGGAACAGATCCCACCCATTTTGATTGTAATTATGCCTATAACCTGGGAATGACAGCTTTTCACCTGATTGCCCACGGAGCAACAGGACAGATGGCAGCCATAAAGAATCTTGAGCAGAAGTTTGATCAGTGGGAACCCCTTGGAATTCCAATTGCAAAGCTGATGCATCTTGAGGAAAGAAAAGGAAAACTCAGCCTTGTAATGGAGAAAAGCCTTGTGGATCTCGATTCCAATGCCTTTAAGGTTTTCAGGGCATTAAGGGATGAGTGGATGGCCCATGATTCAGTCAATGACCGTTACAGGCGTCCCGGGCCTGTGCGTTTTTCAAAGGACAGTGAGGAAGACAGACCCATAATATTGTTGCTCAATTCAATCTGATTCTGCCGGAGTCTGGTGTACAGCATAAGCAGCAGGATGCAGACACAAGGCTTAAAGCATTGGTCAGTTTCCCGGATGCTGTGCCTTTTGCAGTAGTGCCGGCTGGTAGGAACACAGCGGCTCTTCAGCAAGATAATTGCCTGTTGCTTCATATGCTCTGGCGCGGCATCCTCCGCATACATTTTTATACTCGCAGACCGAGCATTTGCCTTCAAGGGTTTTAATGTCTCTGAGTTTATTGAACACAGGAGAATTGTCCCATACATCCTTAAAATTCTGGCGCGTGATATCACCGCATTCAACATCAAGAAAACCGCAGGTCTGCACCCGCCCCACATGGGAAATAAAGCAGAATCCCGTTCCTGCAAGACAGCCCTTTGTCACTGCATCAAGGCCGTGGGTTGCAAAACTTACCTTTTCACCATCCTGTGCAGCTCTCTGGCGCAGTATTCTGTAGTAGTGAGGAGCACAGGTCGCCTTGAGCTGCAGCTTTGTTTTTTTTCTCTGATCGTAGAACCAGTTCAGGGTCTGTTCATATTCTTCTGCATTGATTTCACTGTCCACAATATATTTGCCCCGTCCAGTTGGAACAAGAAGAAAAATATGATGGGCAACAGCACCAAGTTCTTCTGCAAGCCTCAGAATTTTTGGAATCTGATCAAGGTTTGTTTTGGTGATAGTGGTATTTATCTGGAATTCAAGGCCGGCTTTTTTTGCAATTTTAATACCTCTTATGGAATCATTGAACGCATTTTCAAGACCTCTGAAACTATCATGTGTTTCAGGGGTTGACCCGTCCAGGCTGACGCTGATTCTTTTTATTCCTGATTCTTTCATTTTAGCGGCATTTTCCTTTGTGATCAGGGTGCCGTTGGGAGCCATGACCATGCGAAGCCCGAGCTTTGTACCGAATGCTGCAATATCAAAAATATCTTCCCTTAAAAGTGGTTCTCCTCCGGTTAAGATAATGATGGGTGTGCCGACTTCCTTTATTTGTTCAAGAAGTGTAAAGGATTTTTCAGTGTCAAGCTCATTGTCATAGTGATGGTTTTCAGCCACAGCACGGCAGTGTTTGCAGGCGAGATTGCATCTTCTGGTGGTTTCCCATGCCACAAGGCGAAGGGTATTTGAATGCTCTTTCATCATGAGTCAAGCTCCCTTGCAACCTCAAGTGCGGAATAGGTCAGAATCATGTCTGCTCCTGCCCGCTTGATGGATAAAAGGGTTTCAAGAATGAGCTGCTTTGCATCAACCCAGCCCATCATTTCTCCTGCTTTCATTATGGAGTATTCTCCGCTTACATTATATGCTGCAATTGGCAGGTCAATCTCTTCCTTCAGCCGGTAAATGATGTCAAGGTAGGATAATGCAGGCTTAACCATAATGATATCTGCCCCTTCTTCAATATCCATTGTGGCTTCCCTTAAGGCTTCTGTGGAATTGGCAGGATCCATCTGATAGGTTCTTCTGTCCCCAAACTGCGGGGCAGATTCCGCTGCCTGCCTGAAGGGGCCGTAAAAGGCTGAACAATATTTTACAGCATAGGACATGATTGGAATATTGGAAAACCCTTCCTCATCAAGTGTCTGTCTTATCACTCCGACCCTTCCGTCCATCATGTCAGAAGGGGCCACCATGTCTGCTCCTGCCTCCGCATGGGAAAGGGCGGTTCTGGCAAGCAGATCAAGGGAGGCATCATTGTCGATAACTGAATCCTGCACCACTCCGCAGTGTCCATGATCCATGTATCCGCAAAGACATACATCAGTGATCAGACAGATATCAGGAACCTTGTCCTTGACATGTTTTATTGTTTTCTGAACAATGGAGTCAGAAGCATATGCCATTGTTGCCAGGGAATCTTTTTTATCAGGAATACCGAACAATATGATTGCAGGAATCCCTGCATCGGCAGCTTTTTTTGCAAGTTCAGCAACATGATCGCGTGAAAGCTGAAAATGCCCCGGCATTGATTCTATTGGTTTTTTTACAGATTTTCCCTCAACTGCAAACACAGGGA
>CAYUOB010000021.1:7761-8092 GCA_964446145.1 uncultured Desulfobacula sp. | reverse complement strand
AAGATCATCGCAGGAAAGCTTTGTTTCCCTTATCATTCTTCTGAAATTGTCACTCGCCCTTAATCTTCTTGCCCTGAAATCAGGAAACAGCATTATGAATTCTCCTTTTGGATTTCTTTGTCAGTCAGAAAGCACGCAGGGTCGGAATCCCATGGATCGCCTGCAACAGATTCAGCTCTTGCCCTGAAATTGCCGGCACAGATGTCAAGCCAGCAGCATCTGGCGCATCTGCCCTTGACATGTTTTTTCTTTTCCTTAAGCTTCATTAAAAATTCGTTTTCAGTATTTGTCCAGATTTTTGAAAAGGGCATATCATTGATATTGCCATGGC
>CAYUOB010000021.1:0-7751 GCA_964446145.1 uncultured Desulfobacula sp. | reverse complement strand
GGGTAAACCTCTCCGTCCCATGAGATGCATCCTATGCCTCTGCCTGAATTGTTTCCTTCATTCATTTTAAGAAGCTCAAGAACTTCAGCAGCCCGTTCAGGATTCTCATTCAGCAGCCTCAGATAAACATATGGACCGTCTGCATGGTTATCCACGGTAAGAATTTCCTTTGGCATGTTTCTGTCATGAAGATCCTTTGTTCGGTCCATTATAAGGTCGAGAGCCTGACGGGTTTCCTCGTGGGACAGGTCTTCCTTTGCAATCTGTGAACCTCTGCCCGAGTAAACCAGATGATAGAAACATGCCCTTGGGATATTTTTTTCTTCAAGCAGGTCAAATATTCCGGGAATATCCTTTACATTTCTTTTGTTTATGGTGAATCGCAGACCCACCTTGATTCCTGCCTTCTGGCAGTTTTCAATTCCTGCCATGGCTTTTCTGAAGGCTCCTGAAACTCCTCTGAATCTGTCATGGGTGTTTTCAAGCCCGTCCAGGCTTATGCCGACATATGAAAGCCCGATCTCTTTTAGTTCTCTGGCTTTTTCTTCTGTAATAAGGGTGCCGTTGGTGGAAATTACTGCTCTCATTCCGCGGCTTACAGCATGTTTTGCATATTCAGCAAGATGAGGATGCACTGTGGGTTCCCCGCCTGAAAACAGAAGGACAGGAACCCCGAAATCAGCCAGATCATCTATCATTTCAATGCATTGATCATGGCCAAGCTCGTTTTCATAGCATATATCCTCCGACCTTGCATAACAATGGACACATTTAAGGTTGCAGCGTTGGGTCATATTCCAGACCACAACAGGTTTCTTATCCTTTGAGAACTGAAGGAGGTGGGATGGAAGACAGCCTGAATGCCTTGAATACCTCAGGGCATCAGAGGGCTCCACAGTGGCGCAATAAAGTTTTGAAATTCCAATCATGTTATTTCTTTCCTGATAAGGTCATTAAGATAGGTTTCATGATCTACCAGGGCTTTTTTTGACAGAAAAAATCTGTTTTTCCCTGTTTTTTCGCGGATCAGGTTAAACCCGTCATAGTAGCTGTCATAGATTTTTGACAGTATCTCCTCAGTGGTGGCATCGTGGGTGACTAATTGTTCAATAAGAAAATCAACAGCATCTTCTTCAAAAACAATATTCAATGCAGAGCTTTTTGATATTTCAAGCTCAATTTCTTTTACTGAATCATGGAATTTTTTGATTTGTTTTACAGCTTCTTCAATTTCCATGACATTGAGACAGAAATACAGGGCAACTATATTGCACCTGATTTCCGAAAGTGTAAATCCGTGCTGAATGGAAAAATTTTTCCAGTTATCCTTGATATATTCTGCAATATAATTTTTATATTCAAGAAAAACCCGGTCATATGTTTCTTTTATCTGCTTTGCCTTTTTGCCTGAAATCATCATATCAATATGGGCTTTGGGATTTTCCAGAAGATCCTGTGTCACCACAAATTTTTTTACAGCAGCAGAAGGAAGTTTCTCCTCAAATTCCAGCAGAGCCTCTTCAACAACACTCACAAGGCCGCGGGCGCCTGTATTGTCCTTATATGCCCGCTTGGCAAGCTGTTTCAGGGCATTATCCGTAAAAAGGATTTTTATTCCATATGCACTGAAATCAAGGCGTTTATTTAAGATTACCGGGTTGTTGGGCATTTTTAAAATAGAGTACAGATCCTGTTCACTTAAGGGTTCAAGAACACAGCGTACAGGAATTCTGCCTATGAATTCCGTTTCAAATCCGAAATTTACAAGATCCTCGGTTCTGGTCTGCTTCAGAAGATCAGGTTCTTTCACCGATTTCACAAGGCTTGATCCAAATCCTATGCTCTGTTCTGAAAGCCGTTTGCGTATAACATCACAAAGCCCTGAAAACGCACCGCTTACTATGAACAATATATTGCCTGTATTAATGCGCCTTTGTTTTCTTTTTCCGGTGCGCTGGTATCTTTCAAGTTCCTGCATCATGGATACAGGGTCATGGGGTACCTTAAGATCAATATCCGTTTCCTCCATGGGTTTTAAAAGCGCACGCTGGACTCCGGTTCTTGATACCTGAGCACCTATCACATTGGGGCTTGCAGCAATTTTATCAATTTCATCAATGTATATGATTCCGCACTGGGCAAGCTCAATATCATCATTGGCTTCCCTTACAAGATCCCGTACAAGATCTTCCACATCTCCGCCCACATAGCCTGTTTCGGAAAATTTTGTGGCATCTGCCTTTACAAAGGGCACTCCGATTTTTCTGGCTATGAGTTTGACAATATAGGTTTTTCCGATTCCAGTGGGCCCAAGCATCAGAATATTGGACTTGATATTGCCGGTGATTTTTGATTTGCCTTCGCCTGTGGCCTGAGAATGCCTGATTCTGTTGAAATGGGTACAGATTTTGGTTGCAAGCACTGATTTTGCTTTTGTCTGCCTTACAACATACTGGTCAAGATATGAAATAAGCTCTTCGGGTTTTATGTTGAAATCAGCAAGTTTTGCCTTGCCTTCTGCTGCAGTGGCGGGTGAATCAGGTTCAGGCTGCGGCATGGTGGCCGGTGAGATTATCTTGACGCTGCCACCGAATTTTTTGTTTAAAAATTCACCAAGTTCCTTTTCTATTTTCTGAGGGTCAGGAGGTTGTGACCCTGTTGGTTTGTCAGTTTTCATGATTTCTATAATATAACCAGAATTTATTATAATTCAAGACGGATCAGGTCTGTTAAGGATTTTTTCTTTGTAAAATTCACATGGTCTGCCAGATGATTTGAATACAACAACGCTGGGCAACTGCCGGGTTTTAAAGCCCAAGGCCCTGCATCCGTTGGGATGCCCAGGGTCCCACGTTATGTAGAAGAAGGTGCAGCGGTGACAATTTCTTCTGTTGGTATCCGGCATTTGATCCTTTAAAAATTAAAAAAGCCACGAACAATTTCTGCCCGTGGCTTTTGAATTTTATGGTGCCGAAGGGGAGACTTGAACTCCCACGGGTCGCCCCACACGCCCCTCAAGCGTGCGTGTCTACCTATTCCACCACTTCGGCATTATCTTTATTTATTTGGTTGTCTGCTCAACCGGAGCAGGCGGATGCTTCATGACAGTGTTGTCTGCCTGATGACCTGACAGATATGCCAGGGTCAGGGAAGTGATCATGAAAATAACGGCTACAACCGTAGTGACTTTTGTCAGTAAAGTTGCAGGGCCGGCTGCACCAAAAAGGGTCTGGCTTGCACCGCCTCCGAGGGAGACCCCCATTTCAGCTCCTTTCCCGCTCTGAAGCAGGACAATCAGAATCAGCAGGATGCAGACAAATACATGTAAGGCAATCAATAAATTTATCATATCAATCTATGAATCATATTTTATAATTTTAAAAAATTCATCCGCATCAAGGCTGGCCCCTCCCACAAGGGCACCGTCAACATCCTTAATACCCATCAGTTCCTTTGCATTTGCAGGTTTTACAGAGCCTCCGTATAATATTCTTGTGCTTTCTGCAAAACCCTTTGAAAATAATTTTTCAAGCAGGGAACGCAAATACTGATGAACTTCTTCAACCTGGTCAGCTGAGGCTGTATTACCTGTGCCTATTGCCCATACAGGCTCATATGCAAGGACAAGCCCTTCAAGTTCATCAGAACTTGAGCCTTTTAACCCATCTGACACCTGTTTGTCAAGTACCTTGAAGGTTTTTTCTTCATTTCTTTGAATTTCTGTTTCTCCGATGCATAACACAGGAGTCAGTCCAGCCTCAATACAGGCCCTGATTTTTTTATTTACAGATTGGTCAGTCTCTCCAAAATACTGGCGGCGTTCTGAATGGCCGATTATTACAAATTCTGCGCCTGCCGCCTTGATCATGTCAGCGCTCACTTCGCCTGTAAAGGCTCCCTGCTTTTCATAAAACAGGTTCTGGGCTCCCACCTTTACAGGGGTATCTTTTACAGCATCTGCAACAGGAGGAAGTGATAAAAACGATGGAGCAATCATTACATGCACATCCCTGATACCGGAGCACAGCTCAGCAAGACGCTTTGCTGTCGCCACGGCTTCAGTGCCTGTCTTATACATCTTCCAGTTGCCGGCAATTAAAGGAATTCTGGTCATTTTATGCCTCCGGTTCAATTATAATGATTTTCCCACCATAAGGGCAAGATCCACCATTCTGCTGGAATACCCTGTTTCATTGTCATACCAGGAATAAACTTTGACCATATTGCCGTTTATTACATCTGTACACCCTGCATCAACGATTGATGACAGGGGATTTGAATTAAAATCAATGGAAACCAGAGGAACTTCACAATATCCCAGTATTCCGTCAAGGTTTTCTTTTGACGCTTTTTCAAGGGCTTGATTGACATCTTCCCTGGTCAAATCATTTTTTTCCGTTATTGCAACAAAATCCACAATGGACACATTTGGGGTCGGCACTCTGACAGACAGCCCGTTCAGTTTGCCTTCAAGCTCTGGCAGGACAAGTGCCACCGCCTTGGCTGCACCTGTGGTTGTCGGGATCATGGAAAGCCCTGCTGCCCTGGCTCTTCTGAGATCTTTGTGGGGAAAATCAAGTATGCGCTGATCCCCTGTATAGGCATGAATTGTGGTCATCATGCCTGAGACTATGCCGAAATTGTCCAGAAGAACCTTTGCCACGGGTGCCAGGCAGTTGGTGGTGCATGAAGCATTTGAAATGATATTGTGGGAGGCGGGATCATAGACATCCTGGTTGACTCCCATTACAATGGTGACATCAGGATCGCTGGCCGGGGCTGAAATCAATACTTTTTTGGCGCCGCCTTCAAAATGTTTGGAAGCTCCTTGCCGATCCCTGAAGAACCCTGTGCACTCACAGACAATGTCCACTCCTGCATCCTGCCATGGAATCTGGGCGGGATCCCTGAATGCCGTAACTTTTATTGGTTTTTCGTTAACAATGATGCTGTCTTCTGTGGAAGCCACAGTCTGGTTGAGCAATCCGTGAACTGAATCATACTCAAGAAGATGGGCAATGGTTTTTGTGTCAGTCAGATCGTTGATGGCGCTTATTTCAACATCCGGCCTGTCAAATGCCGCACGGAAGACCATCCTGCCGATCCTGCCGAATCCGTTGATTCCTATTCTGATAGTCATTTTCTGCCCTCCTTTGGTTTAGGTTCTTTTGGTGCCTTTTAAAATGCCGCTGGCAAGCGATATGCTTTTTTTCCCGTGCTGTACAAGAGTTGATGTCAATTCCGGCATATCCATTTTATGCCTTGAAGTTACGGCTTTTAAAAGTATTGGGAGATTCACACCGGAAATCACTTCCACAAGCCCTTCCTGCAAAAACGAATAACTGATGTTGGAAGGAGTTCCGCCGAACATATCCGTTAAAATAATAACCCCGTTGTCGGTTTTAACCTTTGAAATGGCTTTTTTGATTTTTTTGCGTAAATTATCAGGATTATCCTGAATATTAATTGAAACAGACAAAAGATTTTCCTGGGGGCTGCCCAGAATAAATTCAATTGTTTCAATTAACGCCTTTCCCAGATTCGCATGTGTGACTACAAGTATTCCTGTCATGTGTTTTTAATGTCCCTGTCAATATCTCTGTGGACCAGACCGGGATGAAACCCTTTTCTGTTAAGATATTCAAAAATGGCCCTTGCAATGGCTACGCTTCTGTGTCTGCCGCCTGTGCACCCCACGGCAATGGTCAGGTATGCTTTGTTTTCACGTTTGTAAAGCGGTATGAGGTAGTTAAGAAGATCCGTGAATTTTTCCATAAAGACCTTTGCCTCTGAGGTTGACAGAACAAATTGCTTCACAGCTGCTGATTCACCATCCTGATGTTTCAGGTCTTCCTCAAAATAAGGATTTGCCAGAAATCTCATGTCCATGACAATATCAGCATCATTGGGAGGCCCGTATTTGAACCCAAAGGATACAATATTGATTCTGGTCAGATCCAGTGGCGTTTTTCTATCATTGATAAGACCAAGAATTTTTGCCTTGAGCTGATGAACATTAAGGCGTGATGTGTCAATGACATGATGGGCAGTCAGCTTTATGGGGTGCATCATTCTGGCTTCCATGCGAATATTGTCCAGAAGGGTTTTTTCACTGGAAACAGGGTGCTGACGCCTGGTCTGGCTGAACCGTTTCACAAGTACATCAATATCAGCTTCAAGGAAAATTATCTTGGGATTTATTCCCATATCCTCCCTGATCATGCATATGCCGGGTTTATAGCCAGATATGAAGGTCTGGGTTCTCATATCCATTACAAAGGCAAGCCCGGCAATTTTAGGGTCTTCCTTTAACGGCAGATCCAGAAATTTCGGCAGAAGCTCAATCGGCATATTGTCAACGCAATAAAATGACGCATCCTCAAATGCCTGCATTGCCGTTGTCTTTCCGGAGCCTGAAAGGCCGGTTATGATGTAAACTCTTGGCATTTATCTAAAATTCTTCATCCTGTTCCAGGATAAGATCATAAATTTCATCAGCTGATCTGGAGTTCAGCAGATCTTTTTTGAATCTGGCTGTTTTCAGCAGCTTTGAAATCTGTGCCAGAACCTTGAGGTGCATTCCGGTTGAATTTTCAGCAGTCAGCAACAGAAAGAAAATATGAACAGGCCTGTTATCCAGGGATTCATATGAAACTCCCTTGCGGCTGCGTCCAAACCCCACAACCACAGAGGGTATTTTATCAAGTTTCCCGTGTGGAATCGCAATTCCATCTCCGATTCCGGTACTGCCCAGCTGTTCTCTTTCCATTAATACTGCGGCGATCTCTGTAGCTGAAGCGTTTGCTGCATCTGACACAGCAGCAGCAAGTTCATCGATCACTCCTTTTTTATCCTCTGCCTTAAGGTCTGCAATAATCGAATTTTTATCAAGGATCTGGCTGATTTTCATTGAATAAATTATCCTCTGGGCTGGATCAGTCCCAGCTTACCATTATTATGTTTATACAGTACATTGAGCTGCTGGGTTCTGGCATTGATGAAAACAAAGAAAGACAATCTGCCTGACTCAAGTTCAATCACTGCATCTTCAACATCCATGGGTTTATAGTCAATGGGTTCAATTATTATCTGTTCAGGCATTGAATCTTCAGTGTCCATCTGAACGTCCATGGGCAGGGATTCATTCTTGATGCTCTGCTTGTTGCCTGACATATGTCTTTTTATTTTTTCCTTATGTTTTTTAATCTGTGATTTCACTTTGTCCATCAGGGCATCAATGGACGAATACATGGTTTCAGAATCTTCACGTGCCCTGATTTTAAGTTTGTCACAGGTAAGTGTGATTTCGGCAATATGTCTGATTTTTTCCACAGACAGAACCACATGCGCTTCTGCAGGGCTGTCAAGCATCCTGTCAAATTTGTTCAGCTTTTTCTGAACATAGGATTTTAAGGAACTGGAGGGGTTGATCTTCTTGAAGCTGACACTGGTTTGCATAAAAACCTCCCTAAAGCTGTTTGCGTTTGTTGGACGGAAGGATATTGAGCACCTTCCTGTATTTTGCCACTGTTCTTCTGGCAATCCTGATATTTGATTCCTGAAGAATTGTGGCAATCTTGTCATCGCTTAACGGATTTTCAGGATCTTCATTTTCAATCAGCAGGCGTATTTTTTCCTTTACACTTGCCGATGCCATTGATTCTCCTCCTGTCCGCTGGATGGAAGAATTGAAAAAGAATTTTAATTCAAAAAGTCCCTGGGGGGTATAGGCGTACTTGTTTGTGGTGACC
>CAYUOB010000020.1:0-31475 GCA_964446145.1 uncultured Desulfobacula sp. | reverse complement strand
ATGCGAACCGGATACGGCATATAGGGGTTTTCCATGTTTCCTCCTTTGTTCGCTAATTTTGTTTTTCATATGAATTCATTATATTGCATACTTCCCGGATATCAATATTCACAGGACAGCTTTTAACACACCTGCCACATCCGACACACATGATTCCCTGGTCATATTTGTCCAGAAAATATTTCAGTTTATGCATGAAACGCTGTCTTACCCTCTGGGTTTTTGTGCTTCTTGGATTATGGCCAGATGCATGGAGGGTGAACAGCGGAGACATGCAGGTATCCCAGTTGCGGAATCTTGTGGATTTTTTGCCCTTTGTTTCGTCCTGAATATCAAAACACCAGCATGTGGGGCAGACAAAGGTGCAGGTTCCGCAGTTTATACATGCAAATGCAATCTCGTCCCAGAAACCGGCGCCGTGGAGATCAAGAGCATCAATATCCTTTAGCCTTCCGGTTTCAATCGTGGAGTTTATGTTTTTTTCAGCCTCTTTTCTTAAAATATCGAAAAGTGCTGATGATTCCTTTTCATCGGCTTCGGTTCCGGTTTCAAAACTGTCCATGAAAGCCTGGCCCTTGTCAGTCAGCACTTTGGCCAGATACCTGTCATCAAGGTCTGCCAGAAGAACATCAAGGCCTTCTTCACAGAACGGGCCTGATCCTGCTGAAACTGAAAAGTCAAAGGGGCCTGGCCTGTTAACGGCAAGCCCTATGAAGGTTGTTGCTTCAAAGGCATCACAAAAATAGGGGTCCCGGTAGTCTTCAGTGTCAAAATTCAGTTTCACAAGAAGCATTGCCTTTGCATCATACGGCCTTATACCGATTACAGCCCTGGGTGAGTAATCAGCTTCAGCCCTTTTCATGATATGATGGTCCTTGACTGATTCATCCAGATCTGCTGTCAGCATTTTTTCGGTCTGGGGAAACAGGATGGATTTGGGCGACATTATAGTGTCATTGTATTCCATGTCAGGCATGGTGCCGTTTTCAAGACTTTTGATGAAAAAGCCGTTTTCTTCTTTAACAGGGCCGAAAAGCCGATAATTCTTCCTTGCATTTTCAATGCCTTTGGCCCAGTCTTTTTTATCAATATTTATAAATTTCATGGTTTGCCCTTTTTATTTATTTGATAAAATCGTTGGGATCATCAGGACTGTAGACATCCAGAGGCGGACGGTCGTTTATGTTCAGTCCGGCCTCCCAGCCAAACAGGTCAAAGGAATCCTTATTCAGCTTTCTTGTAAATTCCCTGACATTAATATTCATGGGGCAGGCCTCAACACAGGCTCCGCAGTCAGTGCAGCGGCCTGCACAATGAAAGGCCCTTAGAAAATGAAATGTGGTGATATCAGTCTCATTCTGGCCTTTGCCAACCCACTGCGGGCCTGATTCATCCACAAAACATGTGGGGCAATAGCACAGGGGGCAGGCATTTCTGCATGCATAACATCTGATGCAGTTTTTTAAAAGATCCTGAAAATGCTGCCATTTTGCATCACAATCCATGGCTTCGATTTTTTCAACATCAGGATAAGGATTATCAAGGATTTGCTCTTCCACTGCATCTGCAGCCATTACATCATGGATCACAGGATTTCTGTGGAGGCATAAAGAGCAGTTCTCCCTTAGATAATCCTCCTTTGCAAATTCTTTTTCTTCTGAAGGCGTGCCAATTTTCAGAACTCCGTTTTCCTCTGAAAAATGCGTGATATCCTCTTTAAACAGGGACGCTATTTTTACTTTATCGATCATGCCTGTGCAGGGCACGCCAATTATATATATCTGATCCCTGTTAACCTGATTTTCCACAATGTGGGTGGCAATGTTTCTGCTGTCGCAACCCTTGGCCACTACTGCTGTTTTCCCTTTAAGGCCGCGAATATAGTTGGCAAGGTTGAGTGTGCATACTGAATCAAAAACAAGCTTGTCAACTTCCTGTTCCGAAGTTATTGCGACGGGGTTTGATGCCATGGGAAGACTTCCTTTGGCAAAACCCACTACCCTGTCCACTTCCTTGTTTTTCAGAAGATTCAGGGCAATTTCTCTGATTTTATCTGTGCAGGTATTCATAAGCTTACCTTTATTTATCATAATCTTTTACGAATTTTTTGATTGGCCCCAGTGCCCTGACCCTGTTTGAAATTTCCGTGACAACATCCACGAATTTGGTGGCTTCTGCAGATGAAATCCAGGAAAAATGAACCCGGTCTCTTTCTATACCCATGTGTTCCAGAAGGTTTCCCATTAATGCGAATTTTCTTCTGGCATAATAATTACCGTCCAGGTAATGACATTCACCGGGATGTCAGCCTGATACCCATACAGCATCAGCTCCTTGCCTGAATGCTGAAAGAATGAATTTGGGACTCATCCTGCCGGAACACGGGATTCTTATCACGCGTATGTCTGCGGGATACTCAAGCCTGCTGACTCCTGCAAGGTCTGCTGCTCCATAACTGCACCAGTTGCAGAGAAAGCTTACGATTTTAATATTTTTATCAGCCATTATTTATTTTCTCCTTTAAACAGCTTCTCCAAGTGCAAAAATTTGTGAAAAAATCTGGTTGGTGTCAAAACCCCGAAGGTGCAGTGCACCTGACCTGCATGATGCAACGCACAGTCCGCAGCCCTTGCACAGTACAGGATTGACTTCTGCCGTGCCTGCAAATCTTCCTTCTGTGGCAAATTGTGGTGCTGAATAGGGGCAGATGGATATGCATACGCCGCACCGGCTGCATTTCACGGGATCAACGCTTGCAATGGTACCGCTGGTAAACAGGGAATCCTTTTTGGCAAGAAGGGTCAATGCCCTTGAAGCTGCGGCTCTTCCCTGGGTTATTGCCTCGTTGACAGGTTTTGGATAATGTGCTGAACCCGCAAGGAATACTCCGTCTGTGGCAAATTCAGCAGGCCCGAGCTTGGCATGTTTTTCAACAAAAAAACCTTCATCGCTGAGGGGCACCTTAAAGAAATTTGCAAGCTTTTCATCTTTTCTGGGTATAAGGGCCACTGCAAGCGTGAGAAGATCAGCCTCGATTTCAACTTTCTGGTTCAGTACATGATCATTAAGGCTGATTGAAATTTTATCTTTTCCAAGTTTGACCTCGGGTTTGTTATTGACATCATATCTGATGAATATAACCCCGAGTTCTCTTGCTTTTTTGTAAAGAAGCTCCCTTTCTCCATATGTTCTTATATCCCTGTACAGGATGAACACATCCATGTCCGGTCTGCGTTTTTTAAGCTCTATTGCATTGTCAATGGAATGGGTGCAGCAGACCCTTGAACAATATGGACGGTCAGGCTGCCTTGAGCCTACACATTGAATAAAGACGGCGCAATGCACATTGTCAAGTTTAGTGCTGTTTTCAATGAACATTTTATCCAGTTCAAGGGAAGTGATGATTCTTTCATCTTTGCCGTATTCATATTCAACCGGTTCATACGCTTTTGCGCCTGTGGCAAGCACCGCTGCCCCATATTCAAGCTGAGATTCACCGGTGCGGGTTTTAAGGGTTGATTTAAAATTGCCTACAAATCCTTCAACGCTTTCAATTGTGGTATTGCAGTGAACCGTTATATTGTCATTGGCTTCGATCTGCTTTATCAGCATGTCAAGCTTTGACTTTACATCTTCGCCCTGTGCAGTCCTGAAAAGCTTGTGGGCTTCTCCGCCGAGCCTGTCCTTTTTTTCAATGATATGGGTTTTATAACCCTGCGATGCAAGGCTTTTGGCAGCTGCCATGCCTGCAATACCGCCGCCTATAACCATAATTGTATCATTGACATTGATTTTTTCTTCCTTAAGCGGCTGTGCAAGGGCAGCCTTGGCAACAGCCATTCTCACAAGGTCTTTGGCCTTTTCAGTGGCAATTTCAGGAGTGTTTTTGTGTACCCATGAATTATGGTTTCTTATATTGGTCATTTCAAACAGGTACTTGTTGAGACCTGCATTGGCCAGGGTTTCCTGAAACAATGGTTCATGGGTTTTGGGAGTGCATGCTGCCACAACAATTCTGTTGAGGTTTTTCTCCTTTATATACTCCACCATTTTGTCCTGGGTATCCTGACTGCATGCATACATCACTTCTTCTGCAAATTCCACATAGGGCAGGGATGCTGCATATTCAGTCACTGCCGTGCAGTCCACAACTCCTTTTATATTTGAGCCGCAATCACAGATAAATGCACCGATCCTGGGCCTTTCTCCGTTTACATTAATCTCTGCTGGTTTCTCAATTTTCTTTGTGAGAGTGTCCCTTGCATCGCTTAAGGCATCTCCTGCGGCAGAGGCTGCTGCACTGGCATCCAGGACAGATTCCGGAATATCTTTGGGATTGTTGAATACACCTGAAACATAAATTCCATCCCTTGAACTTGTAACCGGCTCAAAAGAGTCAGTGCTGCAGAACCCGTTGTCAGTGAGATCAATACCAAGTTTTTGTGCAAGCTGTTTTGTTTCTTCTGAAATTTCAAGGCCAACGGAAAGCACTATCATGTCAAAGGTGGCATCAAGTATCTGTCCCAGTTCGTCAACATACCTTACATTGAGGTCAAAGGTTTCAGGATCCTGGGTTACAGAATGCACCTTTGAGCGGATAAAATTGATTCCGTGCTTTTCCTTTGCATTCTGATAAAATTTTTCAAACTCCTTTCCAGGGGTTCTCATGTCCATGAAAAAAATTGAACAGTCAAGATCACTTCCTGCATGTTCTTTTGCAATGATGGCTTCTTTCACGGCATACATGCAGCAGACAGAGGAACAATAGGGATTGTCGCATTTGTTGATATCCCTTGATCCCACGCACTGGAACCATGCAATTTTTTTCGGGTCTTTCCTTTTTTGGGCCAGCAGTTTATCCTTTTTCTTCTTCGGATTGAGAGGCAGTTTTGGAAAGGTTGTGATGTGCCCCATGGTCGGGCCTGTGGCAGACAGAATCCTTTCAAATTCCATGGAGGTTATGACATTGGGATAGGAAACATAATTATAGTTGTCAAATTTTGAGGGGTCAAAGGGTTTGAATCCCGGTGAGAAAATAATTGAACCGGCCTCAATGGTTATTGTTTCCTCTTTCTGTGTATAGTCTATTGCATTGGCAGGACAGACTTTTTCACAATTTCCGCACTTATCCTTTGTCAGTTTGAGGCAGACATCAGGGTTAATGGCGTATTTCAAAGGCACAGCCTGGGGATATTCAACATAAATTGCAGTTCTGGGTTTCAGCCCTGCATTGTAGGCATCATCCCATTTTGAGGGACATTTTTCAGCACATGCTCCGCACCCCACGCAGAGGTTCAGGTCAACATATCTTGGTTTTTTAAGAATTTCTACTTGAAAATTGCCTTTTTCACCCTTGACGTCAAGTACTTCTGACAGGGTTAGAAGTTCAATGTTTAAATGCCGGCCGACCTCGACCAGTGTAGGTGAAATAATTCACATTGCACAGTCATTGGTCGGAAAAGTCTTGTCAAGCTGGGCCATTACTCCGCCAATGGAAGGGCCTTTTTCAACAAGATAAACGTAATACCCGGAATTTGCAAGATCGAGAGCTGAAAGCATGCCGGAAATACCGCCGCCAATCACCACTACTGATCCGGTTAGTTTATTTTCCATTTTTTTGTTTCTCCTATGAATCGAACCGTTTGAACATTAAAATTTTCCCGCAATCTCCATGTTTTATTAACAGAAGTATTATGTTATAAAGCGATATTGTAAAGCTTGTCAACAATTAAGCAAATAAAACCAGACACTGCCAATGAACAGAATTATAGTGGTCTGCGGGCCTACAGGCATCGGTAAAACCTCTTTTGCGATCAGGCTTGCAAAGCAGTTTGACGCGGAAATTGTCGGGGCTGATTCCATGCAGATCTATAAATATATGGATATAGGAACTGCCAAACCTTCATCTGAGGAGCTCAGCCAGGTGCCCCATCATCTGGTTGATTTTCTTGAACCTGACAAAGATTTTGATGCCGGCAGGTATGTGAGCCTTGCTGATCAGGCCATAAAGGAAATTTCCGCCCGGGGAAAAAATATTATTGTTGCGGGAGGAACTGGATTCTATATCAAAGCACTTTTACACGGTCTTTTCAGAACATCCGGTGTATGCAGGGATACAATTGAGGCCCTGACCAGGGAACTTGAGGAAAAAGGATGTAAATATCTCCATGAAAGGCTTGTGCTGTGCGATCCTGCAGCAGCCCGGAAAATACATCCAAATGATTCATTCAGGGTGATACGCGCGCTGGAGGTCTTTGAAACAACAGGAAAAAAAATTTCTGATCACCAGGATTTCCATAATTTCAGCACAAAAAGATATGAATTTTTGAAGATAGGGCTTTATATGGACAGGCAGGAATTGTATTCCCGTATCAATAAAAGAGTTGAAATGATGCTGGACCAGGGCCTTTTGAAAGAGGTGGCCACCCTGATTGAAAAAGGTTTCCCTCTGACACTTAAATCAATGCAGTCCATAGGATACAGGCATATGGGCATGTTCATTGAAAACAGGGTTGACTGGCAGGAAGCTGTCCGCCTTTTGAAGCGTGACACCAGAAGATATGCAAAACGCCAGTTCACATGGTTCCGCAGAGATGATCAGATTCATTGGCTTTTACCTTCCCAGATACCGGTTGCACAGGAGCTCATAAAAAATTTTCTTGATAATGATACATGATTCCGTGCTATATAGTTCAGCTTGAAACCTGTTTTACAAGAAAGATGGAAAGAGTGAAATGAAAATAATGTATGAGAAGTTTGTGATTCTGACGGCATTTACGTGTTTTTGTGCTGTTCTTGCCCTTTCAGGATGTGTGACCCGCTCTGTCAGGCTGCCGGTTGAAAAAAGAACTGCTGCCCTGAAAGTTCCCGCTGAAAAACAGGGTCAGATGTCAGGATCAGGGACTGCACATCCGGAACAGCCGCTGGTGAAAATTTTATCCAGAGAAGCAGGAAAATTTTTCAAGCAGAAAAATTATCAGGATGCCCTGCTGATTTACAATCAGGCATTTGCTGCTGCAACCCGGAAAGACAGGCCTGGCCTGGTTGAGGAGATTGAATCTGTTCTGTCTCAGACTCCGGGTGCTGAAATAGAAAAATTTTTGGCAATAAAAAACATTCAGCTTCCCAGATCATTGCTGCTTTATTGGGCAGGCCTGAATTATGCTGCTGAAAACCACAGAAAAAAAGCTGAGCAGGCCCTTGAAAAATTTTTAATGCTTTGCCCTTCACATCCCTATTCTTCCGATGCCCGGGATCTGCTTGATGTCATTAAACAATCTTTTTTCAAACGTGATACAATAGGCTGCCTTCTGCCCCTGACAGGTAAATACGCATCATTTGGCAGAAGAGCTCTTGCCGGGATTCAGGTCGCCATACAGGAGTTGTCAGAAAAATATTCCGGAAAATTCAATCTTATCATTAAGGATACACATGCAGATCCAATTGTGGCGGCAGAGGAGGTGAGGCAGCTTAAAAATGATAATGTTGCAGGAATTGTGGGCCCTCTGCTTGCACTTGACCTGGCTGGCGCACAGGCACAGAAACTTCAGATACCCATGATTGCCATGACCCAGAAAAGTGATTTTCCCCTTAGAGGAGATTATCTTTTTTCCAATTTCATCACGCCGCAGATGCAGGTTGAAACCCTTGGAGCATACCTGTTTTCCACGCTTGGGCTGACAAAGGCTGCCATTTTGTATCCTGATGAAAAATACGGCAGAAAATATATGAACCTGTTCTGGGACGTTGCTGACAGGTATGGTGCAGAAATTACAGGGGCAGAAGCCTATGACGGGCATAAAACAGATTTTACGCTTCCAATACAGAAGCTGACCGGACAATTTTATCCAGTTCCGGATTGTCTGATACCTGAGAATACGGAACAGGCAGATATTACCGGAGACCAGGCTCAGGACATGGTCGAACGGGAAACCCAGCCCGGTCCAAGGGCAAAAAAACAGCCGCCAAAGGTAAAAATTGATTTTCAGGCCCTTTTTATTCCTGATTCAGCTTCAGCATTGAATATGATTCTTCCCCAGCTTGCCTATAACGATATAAGGGGAGTATACCTTGTGGGAACCAATTTATGGCATAATAAGAGCCTGTTGAAGAATTCAGGTGGTTATCACAACAGGGCTGTTATTACGGACGGTTTTTTTGCTGAAGGCACAAACCCCGCAACTATACGTTTTGCCGCAAAATTCCGGAACCTTTTCCACAGGAATCCCGGATTCATAGAGGCAATTGCCCATGACAGCGCTTCAATACTTTTTATCACTGCCATGGATGAGGGCATTGATTCATGCACTGCCCTTAAAAACACCCTTCAGCAGGGAAACAGGATTTTTGAAGGGGCAACCGGAAATACGATTTTCGATCACCAGGGCAGGGCAGAAAAAAGCCTTTTTCTTATGACCGTAAAAAAAGGCAGGTTTACTGAAATCACCCGTTGATGAACGTGTTTTGACCAGTGGCTTCCAGAACTGATTGCCACAGTCTGCCGTGCGGGTCTACGTTTTTTCTTTTTCCTGCGGCTGCATCCATTGGCACATGGACATAGTGATTGTTCCAGAAACTGACCAGAAGTTTTGTTTTGCCTGCCATGCCAGCATGAACTGCCTCCCGTCCCAGAAAACCGCAGAATACACTGTCATTGGCATTGGCGGGAAGGCTTCGTATGATATAGCTTGGGTCGATATATTTCAGGGAGATGGGAATATCTTTTGCCTTGAACCACTGGGAAATTTTGTCCTTTAAAAACAGACCTATGTCCTGGAGAACGATATTGCCTGACGGGTCAAATTTTTTTTCCTGATCGTCAAACAGATTTTGTCCTGCTCCCTCGGCAACAATGATGACAGCATGTTTTCTAAGTCGGATTCTGTTCTCAAGGGCCTGCAGAAATCCTGTTTTGCCATAAAGGAAAAAATCAACTTCAGGAATCAGTACAAAATTGGCATCCTGTTGGGCAAGGGCTGCCGTGGCTGCAAGAAATCCGGAATGCCTTCCCATGAGCTTTATGAGGCCGATGCCGTTTGGATATGCAACAGCTTCATTGTGAGCCCCTTTGATTGCAAGGGTTGCAACATCAACTGCTGTATCAAATCCAAATGATCTTGATACAAGATGAATATCATTGTCTATTGTTTTGGGTATGCCTATTACGGAAATTTTAAGGCCTCTTTTTTCAATTCCTTCGGCGATTTTTTTTGAGGCCATAAGGGTTCCGTCTCCGCCCACCATGAAAAGAATGCCGATATTCATTCTTTCAAGGCAGTCAATAATACTATCAATATCCTGGGTGCCTCTGGATGATCCAAGAATAGAACCTCCGGTATTCTGTATGCCTGAAACCGTGTCAGGATTCAGGTCAATTACATCATGTTCAAATTCAGGGATAAAACCCTGAAGCCCGTGCTGGATTCCGTAAATGGTTTTTACATTATATATATGATACAATTCCAGCACGATTGAGCGGATAATGTCATTCAGGCCCGGGCACAGGCCTCCACAGGTTGCTATGGCGCATTTTAGCTTGCTGGGGTCAAAATATATTTTTTCCCTTGGCCCGGCCTGATCAAAACTCAGGTTTCTTTTTATGTTGGATTCAAGCAGGTCTGTCTGAACATCCACAAGTATCCTTGCATCATCAGATACAAAAAGTTTTTCAGGCTCCCCCGGTGCTTTATGCAGCTTGAGCGGGGAGGTTATTTTTGGTTCTCCCAGGGTTGGAATATCAGTGTTGAATTTTGGTATCTTCATTGATTTCCTCCGTTAAATTTAAAGGAACCTTTGCCAAGGATATCATGCAGATGCAGAAGGCCCTCAAGCCGTCTGCTGCTGTCAACTATGGGAAGCACAGTGATCTGGTATTTTTCCATGAGGTTGAGGGCATCATAAAGAAATGAATCAGCTGTAAGGGTGTGGGGTGACTCACTCATGACATCATCAACACACAGGCGATTCAGCCCTGACAGATTTTGTGCAAAAAAATGCCTGATATCTCCGTCTGTAATGATTCCTTTAAGTATATTTTTTGTGTCCAGGATCATGACAGCTCCCAGTCTGAACTTGTCCATTTCCCTCAGCGCCTCGCTCATGCCTGTCCCGATATATACTTTTGGCACCTCGGATGTTTCAAACATGAGCTCTCCCACTCTGGATGCAAGGCGCTGCCCAAGTGCTCCTCCTGGATGGGATTTCATGAAATCGCTTTTTTTGAATTTTTTTTTGGTTATCAGAACGACAGCCAGTGCATCACCCATGGCAAGCTGCGCGGTTGTACTGGCAGTTGGCGCCATATTGAAGGGGCAGGCTTCCTTTTCAACACCTGTATCAATCACAAGGTCGCAGAATCCTGCCAGTGTGGACGATGTGTTTCCTGTAAATCCTGCCAGAGTGCATCCTATCTGTTTTATCATGGGCATGAGGTTATTGAGTTCACCTGTTTCACCGCTGTTTGAAATTGCTATAAAAACATCGTCATGGCTGACCATTCCAAGGTCACCATGAAGGGCCTCAACCGGGTGCAGAAAAATTGAATTTGTGCCTGTACTCACAAGTGTTGAAACAATTTTTCTGGCAATCAGGCCTGATTTGCCGATTCCTGAAATAATAACTCTTCCTGTGGATTTGCAGATTGCATTGACAAGATTTTCAAAATCGGTGTCAATTTTCTGAATAAGATTTAAAATGCTGTCCGCTTCTGTCCGTAATACATATTTTGCTTTGTTAATGATCATGTTATGTTGTGAAATCCATGAATTAATTATAGTTTTCTGAACCGTATATATACTATATCGATGAAACCTTTTATATAAAAAAGATCAATATTTTTAATCAGTTTTTCTGTTTTTTTACTCATTGTCTCTCCTTGTTAAGATTGTTCAGATAACTTTGTTCCTGTAAAACTAAAGCTCAAAATTATCTGGTGCATATTTATAGTACCATAATCTGGTATCAGGTCAATGCCTGGTTCCATACCATACAATTTCTGGAGAGCTTTAAAGTTGACAATAAACAGCAGTTATCTATATAATTCACCCATGTCAGATTCCAGTATATTAAAATCGTTTTTATCGCTTTTTTCAGGTTTTCTCATTGTTCAGGCAGGGTTATTCGCATGGATACATGCCTGGCCTCTGGTGATCCTGAATGTTTTTGCACTTGTAATTAATATTCTGCTGCTGGTGTTTTGCCGTGAAAATACTGCAGTTGCATGCAGACATGCATTCAATTTATGCTTTCTGTCCTATTATGCTGTTCTGGGTTTCAGAACAGGAGGTTTTTTCAGTATTGCCATGGTAATGCTGTTTTTTGTGCCTGTCTTTGCAAGCATGTTTCAGGACCTGCGGTTCAGAATTTTTTACCCGGTGCTGGCAGGCCTGATATTCATGGGATTTTATGCCGGCCAGAGGATTGCCCCCAATATTCTGACTGCTGACAGGATTATCAATATCAGCCTTTACAGGTTTTCCAACCTTTTTCTGATACTGGTTTTTTTTGCTGCTGTCATATGGGTGTTTGCACAAGATCGCCTTAAAACGCAAAGGCTGGTTGAAACTTCACAAAATGAATGCAGGCGTATGGCACAGGATGCTGAAAAGGCCCTGAAAATCAAGGATGAATTTCTGGCAAACATGAGCCATGAAATCAGAAACCCCATGAATGGCATAATAGGCATGATGCATGTACTTTTGGACACTGACCTTGATGAGGAGCAAAAATCATATGCAGATGTGGTTTATAACAGTGCAAGGGCTTTATTGACCATTGTCAATGATATTCTTGATCTGTCAAAGATTGAAGCCGGAAAACTTGAACTTGACATAAGGGATTTTGACCTTGAAATCGCTGTGAGGGATATGGTGTCATTGCCGGCAGTTCTTGCACGTCAGAAAGGGCTTGACTTTTCATGGCATATTGATTCCGAAGTGCCGTGCCGCCTTCAGGGTGATATAGGAAGAATAAGGCAGGTTGTCAACAACCTGCTCGGCAATGCAGTGAAATTTACAGAAGCAGGTCAGGTAAGCCTGACCATTTCGCTTGAATCTGAGACCGAAGATCTGGCTTCTGTCTGCTTTTCCGTGGAGGATACAGGCATCGGCATAAGCGACGACAAAAAAGATGTTCTTTTCAATTCTTTTACCCAGGCAGATACATCAATTACCAGAAAATACGGAGGCACCGGCCTTGGCCTTGCCATTTCAAAATTTCTGGTTGAAAAAATGGGAGGGAAAATAGGGCTGGACAGCATAGAAATGATTGGCTCCACTTTCTTTTTTACCCTGCCGTTGAAAAAACAGCCGGAAAGAGTTTTTTCCCCTGGCTCGGACAATCCTGAGCCTGGTGATTGCCGAATCCTTGTCATAAGTGATGATTCTTCCATTGGAGTCAGTTTTGAGAAAAATCTTGGTGAGCTTGATATTGTTTATGAACAGGCAATGGATGAAACTGAAGCCTTTGAGATGCTCAAATGGGCCTCTGATGAGAACAGGCCCTATCATTTGGTAATTGCAGAGGCCAAGGAGAATGATGAAATCGCATGGAAGCTTGGAAAGATTATACGTGAACACACCAGGTTTGATACAACCGGGCTTATTCTTCTGACATCTGTGGGCCAGAAAGGGGATGCAAAGAGGTTTGAAAACGCAGGGTTTGACGCATTTTTAAGTAAACCTGTCCAAAAATCCCTTTTTCATGATTGTATCCGCCAGGTATTGGCAAGAAGGGCCCGGGGAATTGAAGACAATCTTTCTATTATAACAAAATATTCCATCATGGAAGCCCAGAAACACAGCTGGCGGGTTCTGATCGTGGAAGACATGGCAACCAACCGGCTGACTGCCCAGGCTCTGATAGCCAGAATGGGATATCAGACCGATATGGCTGAAAACGGACTCAAGGCGGTTGAGAAATATAAAAACAATCATTATGATCTGATCCTCATGGATTGCCAGATGCCTGAAATGGACGGATTTGAAGCGACACGTAAAATAAGAGACCTTGAAAAGGCTGAGAAACGCGGCCATGTTCCGATCATTGCAATGACCGGAAATGTCTTTGAGTCAGACCGCCAGAAATGTTTTGACAACGGCATGGATGATTTCATTGCAAAGCCTGTTGAGCCTGATGTCCTGATGAGAAAAATAAGCTCAAATCTCAACACAGGTGAAAATTGCTCCGGCGAAACAGATAGTGATCAGCATATCGTTATGCCTGATATAATTGAACATCCTGAACCGGCCCGGCCGGATTCCGGCAGCTCATGTGTTGTTTTTGATAAGGCGCAGTTATATGAGCGTTTTGGAAATGATGACCAGCTTATCAGAATTGTAATGGATTCATTTTTCCAGGATGCTCCCGAACTTCTGGACAATATAAAAACTGCCATTGAAAACAATGACGCAGAATCAGTTCGTTCAAATGCCCATGCCCTCAAAGGGTGTGCAGCCAATGTTAATGCACAATGCCTGAGAAAAGCAGCCAGGGCCCTTGAAGATCATGCAAAACAGATGAATTCGCAAAATTTCGCATCAGCATTTGAAACTCTTGCCAGGGAATATGAAATATTTATCAGGGAAACAGATTCATGATCAATATTGAAACCATGTCAATCCTGATTGTTGACGACATGAAAAGCATGCGCCTGACCATAAGGCAAATGCTCAAGAATCTGGGAATTGCCAAGACGTTGAAGTTTGCAGACAATGGCAAAACCGGCCTTGAAATACTTGCACATTCAAAGTTTGACCTTGCCATAGTTGACTGGAACATGCCTGTAATGAACGGAGTTGAAATGCTTGAAAGAATACGGGCAAGCAAACGGTTGCGGGATATGCCTGTCATAATGGTCACAGCAGAGTCGGAAAGGGATATAGTGGCGGAAGTCGCTGAAATTGAGGTTAATGCATATCTTTTAAAGCCGCTTACCCTTGCTTCTCTTGATGAAAAAATACGCAGTGTTGTGGAAAAGGTTAACAACCCTGAGCCCGCAACATTACACAGGCTGAAGGCAAGGGATTTTGAAGAAGAAGGCGATTATGAATCAGCCATTGAGCAGATAAGAATTGCCTTGTCGTACAGGCCTAATGCTTCAAGGCTTCTGCGTCAGATGGGCCTGCTGCATTTTAAGATCGGAAAGGAAAAAATAGGAGAAAAATGTCTGCTCAAGGCGGCATCTGTCAATAAACAGGATATTCTGACAAGGGTTTACCTTGCAGAATATTATATTGGCAAAAAAAAGCTTGAAAGCGCCGGGCGATATTTCTTTGAAATTTTAACCCTGAGTTCACGCCATAATGACAGGGCAATTGAACTTGGAGAAAAGTTGTTGATTAAAGGCTCAAGGCGCCTTGCCCTTAATATTTTTTCCAGGGCCATTACATTGTCAAAAAAGCAGAATACCCACAGGGAAAAGGTAATTGACATATGTCTTGCCCATGAAGAGCTTGAATATCCGCTGATGCTTATGGATCAGAGCATCAAGGAGAATCCCTCCAATTATGATATAGTATACAAGGCTGGCCTTGTGCACCTTGAGGCAGGTAATATTAAACAGGCTCTCAATTATTTCATTGAAGTTGACCGCCATGTAAGGGGGCATATTGATGCCAAACTCCAGATTGCAGCAATATATTACAGAGCTAAGAAAGTCCTCAAGGCAGATGATTATCTTCGTCAGATACTGAGGATTGATCCTGAGAACAAGAAAGCACTTGCCTTAAGACGTGCATTGTGACAGCTATTTTTTATCTTTCCCCACATGATTGATGGATGAAGCCATGAATCCTGCGCCAAATCCGTTGTCAATATTTACAACCGCAATATTGGGGCTGCATGAATTCAGCATGCCAAGAAGTGCTGTCATGCCTCCAAAGCTTGCCCCGTAACCAATGCTCGTTGGAACTGCAATGACAGGTTTGTTTACCATGCCTGCGACAACACTTGGCAAAGCTCCTTCCATGCCTGCTGCCACAATGATGACAGATGCCTGATCCATGAGGCTCTTGTGAGCGAAAAGCCTGTGAATGCCTGCCACTCCAACATCGAACAGGGATTCAACCTCATTTCCCATGGCCTGTGCGGTCAGGACAGCTTCCTTTGCCACGGGGATGTCAGAAGTGCCGGCGCATATAACAAGAATTTTTCCTGTGCCTGTGATAACAGGGGCATGGTTTTGAATCCTCAGAAGTTTTGCGTCTTCAAAATATTCTGAATTTTCAAAGGCGGAAATTATATGGCCGGCTTTTTGTTTTTCCAGGCGGGTTACAAGTATGATATTTTCCACAGGCACCATTTTTTCAAGTATCCCCATGATCTGGGCACTGGTTTTTCCCTGGCCGAAAATAACTTCAGGAAATCCTTTTCTCAGGGATCTGCTGTGATCTATTTTTGCATATTCAATGGATTCAAAGGAAAGGTTTTCAAGTTTATCTGCTGCATTTTCCACAGACAGGGATCCTGCTGCCACCTTGTTCAGGATTCTGGTCAGATGATTGTGATTCATGGTATAATTCAGTTCTGGCGTCTGAGCCAGGAAAGCCCTCTGGAAGATTTATCCGATGTTTCTTCGGCAGTGCCTGCTCTTTTGTCAGAAGGTTCAGGAGAGGTCGGTCCGGACTGTTCATCGGATTTATCCTTGTTTTCATTAGCATTGGAGATAAATTTGGAATATCCCCACTTATAGCGCCCGAATTTGCAATAACCCTGAACATTATTGAAACGTGCATCAATATTTCTGGGTATTGGAATGACATTGCCGTCAATATTGGGAATCAGATATTCAGCAAGCTCAATGCTGCCCCCGCCTGAAAGGATAATGGAGTCAATGTCCCAGTCATTTTCCCACAATCTGTTGAGATCCGATGCAATTGCAGATGCAGCATGGGTGTAAACCCGTTTTTTTAGATTTGTGATATTGTATTCCTTGCCGCGTATTTTGATCATTCCGGATTCAATGAACTTGAACATTCTGAAAAGTTCAATATTGATATTGCTTTCCTGTCTTAATTTATTGGCAATAACGGAAAAACATTTTGAGATTCCCGTGTCCATGGTGGAGGAACCCCTTTCAATATATTGCAGGTGATCAAAAATACTGAAATCAGTGGTTTTAAAACCTATGTCAACGACCCCAAGCTTCTGGGCCGCAAGTGATCTGTCCTTGATTTTTCCCTGATTGTCAAAGATAAGATTGAATATTGATCCGATTGGCTGGGGAATAATGTGAATTTTATCAATATGGATTTTTCTGGTGATATCCTGACCGTCATTGTGGTGGAAAGTTATCTCATGCACACCCCGGATCATTGACTTGAATTTTTTGCTGTCCCTTTTAAGGTAGCCCACCGGCAGCCCGGAAACAACATTGATGGGTGCGGAAGTATCAGTGCATACTCCTGCTGCTGCAAGGGCAAGAATTTTTACAAATTCCTCAATTAGTTTTTCCTGGTTCAGGGTGAATTCACGGATATTGGATTGAAGTTCAGCATAGCTGCCCAGAAAATATGATTTGTCATCAAGTGTTATGTGAAGATTTGATGTTGCAGAGTCCTCTCCCAGCAGGGAACGGAATTGTATGTCTGCTGCATCGCCTATGACAGATTTGAATATGACCGAATTTTTGCCGTTATATGCTTTTGTAAAACCAAACCCGACATCAATTCCAACGATTTCCATTATCTTTTCCTCCTGCAGGGGTTGTGATGGTGTACTTATAGATCAAGAAATCAGCCTTGAAAATAGATACCATCATGAAACATGGTGAGTCAAGAAATAAAGGAATTGGCGACACCCGGTAACTCAGGCTGTGTCTTGCACTTAATTGTGAAATATTATAAAAGGCAGACAAAAAAATATAAAGATGCGGACAATGGGAAAAGATAAGGTTTTTGCACATAAAATCACCTCTGTTAAACCATTTGAGTTCAATACTGAGGTTGCAGAGGTTTTTGATGATATGCTGACAAGGTCAGTGCCCCTTTATAAAGAGAGTATCAGGCGGCAGGCGCAGCTTGCTGCCATGTTCCACAGACCTGGCACCCGCATATATGATCTTGGGTGCTCCCATGGAAATCTTGGCCTGCTTGTGCTTGACAGGCTTGCAGATAAAGATGTCCTCATGGTTGGTGTGGATAATTCAATGCCCATGCTTGAAAAATATTCAGGCCGCCTTGGAAAAACAGGTGCGGCAGGACACAATGTCTCCCTTGTGTGCGCATCCCTTGAAAATGTGAAAATTGAGAATGCATCGGTTGTTCTTTTAAACCTTACCCTTCAATTTGTTGATCCTGGCATGCGTGACGACCTGATCAAAGGGATTTACACAGGAATGCCAGGCAGCGGTATTCTTCTTCTGACAGAGAAAATAATAAGTTCCGATCCCCTGTGGAATGATATACAGACTCAGTTTTATAAATCATTTAAACTGGACAACGGGTATTCTGAGCTTGAAATCAGCCAGAAAAGGGATGCACTTGAAAAAGTGCTTGTTCCAGAAACCCTTGAAACCCATTTCCGGCGTCTTGAAGGTGCAGGGTTTGAGTGCATTGATGTATGGCTGAGATGGTTTAATTTTGTTTCCCTGATTGCAATTAAAAAATAAGATAAAAAATGCATAATTTGATGAATAACCTCTATTCCCTGGGGCTTGGGCCGTATGCACGGGAATTTGAAAATCTGATCCAGCATAAACAGGAATTTATGGACAATGCCGGCGGCAATATCCTTAAGTTCAGGAATATAGTTGAAAAGATTGAATTTTTGGATAATTGCAGGGCTGACTTCACAAAAAAAGCAGTTACACTCACATGCAGCCCAGAGCCTGATTCTGAATTTTTGGAAAACCTGAAAAACACTTTGATGCAGCTTGGGCCCTGGCGCAAGGGCCCGTTTGATATTTTCGGGATATATATTGATTCTGAATGGCAGTCATGGATGAAATGGGAACGCATAGCCCCGCATATGGGGAGGCTTGAGGGGCGAAGGATACTTGATATAGGTTCAAGCAACGGGTATTACATGTTCAGGCTTGCAGCCGGAAAACCACTGATGGTGCTGGGACTTGAGCCGCAGGCTTCATTTTATTTTCAATACCTTGCCATAAGCGGATTTCTGGAGCTGCCCAATGTGTTCTGCCTGCCTGTTACCCATGATGAGCTTCCTGAAACTCCGGGATATTTTGACCTTGTTTTCTGCATGGGGGTTCTGTACCATCGCAGATCTCCTGTTTCCATGCTCAAAAAAATATTCAGGTCAATGAGGCCCGGTGGAAAACTTGTTCTTGAAAATCTGATAATCGAGTCAAGGCGGAATCTTTGCCTTTTCCCAAGGGACAGGTATGCAAAAATGCGTAATGTATTTTTTATTCCTGATTTTCTTGCCATGGAATCATGGCTGCTGCGTTCAGGTTTTACTGAAATACAATGTGTGGACGTGAAAAAAACAGATTTCATGGAACAGCGCAAAACAGAATGGATTCAAACGGAAAGCCTGGAAGATTTTCTTGATCCTGACAATCCCGGCAGGACGGTTGAAGGCTATCCTGCTCCTGTGAGGGCTGTTTTCACTGCAATAAAAAAATAAAACAGCTTTCTAAAAAAAATCTGTGGTGATAAAATCCCTTGCCGTTATCGGATGCAACAGATGAATACTCATGAACACAAGTTTGCAGGAGCATAAAAATGGAGCCTGAAATTAAAATAAGAGGATATCATACAGACCAGTACCGCCATGTGAACAATGCAAGGTATCTTGAATTTCTGGAAGAAGGAAGATGGCAGCTCATAGAGGATCATCTTGATTTTGAATCTCTCATGCGCCAGGGATACATGTTCATTGCGGTCAATATAAACATAGCCTACAGGAAGCCTGCCAGGGTAAATGACATTGTTGTGGTGCAGACCGGCATACACAGTATAGGCAATACAAGTGCTGTCATGAAACAGCGCATAGTCAACAAAACCACAGGGACTGTATGTGTGGAAGCTGATGTCACCTTTGTGGTTGCTGACCGGAATGCAAAACCTGTCAAACTGAAGGGAGAGATAAGGAAAATACTTGAAATGCTCCCTGAACTTGAAGATTTCAAAGGATAAACCAGAATGGAAAAAATAACTCTGCTTGATTATGGAGCCGGCAATGTAAGAAGTATCATAAATGCTGTGGAAAAACTGGGTGCAGGCGTATGCCCGGTCAAAAAACCCATGGATATTGCCAATGCCCGGAAATTATTATTCCCGGGGGTGGGCAATTATGAAAGCATGATAAGGATTTTGAACGAAAAGAAATATATTGAGCCTTTAAGGGAATATCTTAAATCTGATCAGCCGTTTCTGGGAATCTGCCTTGGTATGCATGCCCTTTTTGAGGGAAGCCAGGAAGATTTTTCAGGCCATGAAAGCATAGGGTTTTTCAGGGGAATGGTAAAAAGGTTTACAACCGGGCTTGCCGTTCCCCATATCGGCTGGAACGGAATTAATATAAAAAAGGATTCTCCCGTGTTGTCCGGAATCAGGCCTGATGTCAAATTTTATTTTGTTCATTCCTATCATGTGGTTCCTGAGGATGAATCCGTGATCCTTACAACCACGGATTACGGATATGAGTTTGTGAGCAGTGTGCAGAAGGGAAATATCATAGGAACCCAGTTTCATCCTGAAAAAAGCGGGGGTGCAGGCCTGAACCTGCTTGAAAATTTTATCAATGCGGAAAACTTAACTCCTTCAGGCCCGGCTGATATCAGGGGCAAGGGACTTTCAAAGAGAATTATTGCCTGTCTTGATGTAAGGACCAATGATCACGGGGATCTTGTTGTAACCAAAGGGGATCAGTATGATGTAAGGCATGACGGTAATGTCAGAAACCTTGGAAAACCTGTGGAGCTTGCCGGGCGCTATTACGAACAGGGAGCGGACGAGATAACTTTCCTGAATATCACAGGGTTCAGGGACTTTCCTTTAAAGGACATGCCAATGCTGGAAGTGCTTGAAAAAACCAGTAAGAATGTTTTTGTGCCCCTTACCATAGGAGGAGGCATCAGGGAGTATACTGACTCCAGCGGCAGGTCATATACTGCCCTTGATGTTGCAGCAAGATATTTCAGATCAGGCGCAGACAAGGTATCCATTGGCAGTGATGCAGTTTATATTGCACAGCAGTATCTGAAAACAGGCAGAAAATCGGGGACAAGCTCCATAGAGCAGATTTCAGCGGTGTACGGCAACCAGGCTGTTGTAATTTCCATTGATCCCAGAAGGGTATATGTGCATTCTGCTGAACAGGCAAAGGGCTGTCATGTGATCAGGACGCAGATTCCTGGCCCTGAAGGTGAAAAATACTGCTGGTACCAGTGTACAGTGCAGGGCGGCAGACAGGCAAGGGATATTGATGCTGTCTCCCTTGCTGTTGCATGTGAAGAACTTGGTGCAGGTGAAATTCTTCTCAACTGCATTGACAGGGACGGAACAAATTCAGGGTTTGACATTGAACTTGTCAATGCAGTGAAAAATGCTGTTTCAATTCCTGTGATTGCATCCAGCGGAGCAGGGTGTGAACAGCATTTTCTTGAGGTTTTTGAGAAAACACCAGCCGAGGCAGCCCTTGCTGCGGGTATATTTCACAGAAACGAGGTGCCGATACCCAGAGTCAAGGCCTGCCTTGCAGACCATGATATTGAAATACGCCCTGTATGATCAGGATGTTTTTTTGGCCGAGATCATGGATCGCAGCACATAATGCAGTATACCGCCGTTTTTGATGTAATCTGTTTCCACGTCCGTGTTGAGCTTTGCTGTGACATGAAATTCAATTGTTCTGCCGCCTTTTGCAGCCCTGACCGTTAAAGGGCTGTTCGGGGCAAGCCTGTCAAGGCCTTTTATCTCAAAGGTTTCATCTCCTTCAAGCCCAAGAGACTCAAATGATTCTCCTGGTTTGAATACCAGCGGCAGAACACCCATGCCCACAAGATTTGATCTGTGGATTCTTTCAAATGACCTTGCAATGACCGCTCTTACTCCCAGAAGCCTGACTCCTTTTGCTGCCCAGTCCCTTGAGGAACCTGTGCCGTATTCCATGCCGCCAAATACAATCAGATCAGTATTTTGTGCCATGTATTTCTGTGCTGCATCAAAAACAAATTCATGGGTGTTTTCGGGAAATTTCATGGTGAATCCCCCGGTTTCGGAAACCAGGGCATTTTTTATCCTTATATTGGCGAAAGTGCCGCGCATCATGACTTCATGGTTGCCTCTGCGGGAACCATATGAATTGAATTTTTCAGGTTTTACTCCATTTTTAATCAGATATTTTCCTGCGGGATAATCCTCAGGTATGGCACCGGCAGGAGAGATATGGTCTGTTGTGACAGAATCTCCGAGAACAAGAAGGGCTCTTGCGTTTTTTATGTCCTTCAGCCTGTCGGGTTCAGGGGAGAAATTTTTGAAAAACGGCGGTTTGCGTATATAGGTTGAATCCGGAGCAAACCTGAAGGTTTCGCTTTTGTCAGCCCCAAGTTGTTTCCAGGTTTCATCTCCTTCAAATATATGTTCATACTGGGCTTTGAAAAATTTTTCCTTTACGGATTTTGTGACAAATTCTGTAATTTCATCCGGATCAGGCCATATATCCTTCATAAAAACCGGGTTTGAATCCCTGTCCCTTCCAATGGGCTGTGATTGAAAATCAATGTCTATCCTGCCTGCAAGCGCATAAATCACAACCAGGACAGGCGACATCAGAAAATTTCCTTTTACGTTCTGGTGGATTCTTGCCTCGAAATTTCTATTGCCCGAAAGAACAGACATAACCTCAAGATCATGGGTTTTGATTGCTTTTTCAACATAGGGATCAAGCGGCCCGCTGTTGCCTATGCATGTCATGCATCCGAATCCTGTGTTGTTGAATCCGAGTTCAGTGAGATATTCCATCAATCCTGAATCATTGAGATAATCCAGAACCACCCGTGACCCCGGAGACAGGGAAGTCTTGACATACCAGGGAACTGACAACCCCTTTTTAACTGCATTTCTTGCAGCAAGACCGGCGCCTATCATGGTATACGGGTTTGAAGTGTTGGTGCATGATGTAATTGCGGCAATTACAATGCTGCCATTGGAAAGCTTTGGCACATCAGCATCTTCAGAAACATTTTCAGGGATTATGCCCGGTGTTTTTCCGGCTGACAGATCAAATATTTTACCTGTTGCCTCCTTTACCCGGGACAATTCAATTTTATCCTGCGGCCTTGACGGGCCTGCAATAACAGGCTCGATTGATGAAAGATCAATATCAACAATTTTTGAAAACCTGAGGTCTGAATCATGAAGATTGAACATGGAACATGCCCTGCAATATGTTTCAATTCTTTGTGCCAATGGCCTGCGGCCGGTTTTTTCAAGATAGTCTATTGTATGTTCATCCACAGGAAAAAAACCTGCTGTTGCCCCGTATTCAGGAGACATGTTTGAAATTGTGGCCCTGTCGGTTAGGTTGAGGTGTTTAAGGCCTGGGCCTGTATATTCAACTATTTTTTCAACCACATTTTCCTTTCTTAAAATATTTGTGACACTAAGGGCAATATCTGTTGAGCTTATGCCTCTGCCCGGCTTTCCTGTGAGGTTCACTCCAACAATTTCAGGAAGATTCATGTAGTATGGCTGGCCCAGCATGACAGCTTCAGCTTCAATGCCCCCAACTCCCCACCCAAGCACTCCAAGGGCGTTTATCATGGTTGTGTGTGAATCTGTCCCCACAAGGGTGTCTGGAAACGCCTCCAGACCCCGGCCGGTTTTTCTGACACTCACAACATCTGCCAGGTATTCAAGGTTTACCTGATGACATATGCCGGACCCGGGCGGCACCACCCTGAAATTGTCAAAATTTTCCTGTGCCCATTTCAATAGCTGATACCGTTCCCTGTTGCGTTCATATTCCTTTTGGGTATTTAAAAAAAAGCAGTTTTTTTCCCTGAAATGATCCACCTGGATTGAGTGGTCAATAACAAGGTCAACCGGAACCAGGGGGTTTATGCGGGCAGGGTCGTTGCCGGTTCTGGCAACGGCAGAGCGCATGGCGGCAAAATCCACAACAGCAGGCACTCCAGTGAAATCCTGCATTAAAACCCTTGAAGGATAAAAAGCCACAAAATGTGAATCCTGACTCCCTGTTTCATAAAATCCGGCGGCTTTGACAATATCTTCCCATGCAGCGGTGCCGGAATCCATATTTCTTGCCAGGTTTTCAATCAGAATCCTGGCTGAAAACGGCAGGGAACTGATTGTGCATATTCCTTTTTTTTCAAGCAAACTGATATTGTATATAATGTGGGTGTCATTGTTGAGTAAAATACTGTCTTTCAAGCTGTTTTCTTTCATCTGCCGCTCCTGACGGGTTTGGGTTTTTTGATTATTCAGGCAATCAAATTATTATTAAACAATGGATAGATCAAGAAAAATATAAACTGCAAAACAATTGTGATTGAAATTTTCATATCTTTATGGAAGTATGGTTCAAATGATTGAAAGCCATTTAGTTAATATTCAAGATTCACCAAAAGGGGAAACCAATGAAGAAAGTTGATGAAACCCTGCTGAAAGATATTGTCGGGGAGCAGAATGTAAAGACTGATCCTTGTGATCTATATGTTTACGGATCAGATTCATCTGTCCATCATGCCATGCCCTGGGCCGTTGTAAGGCCTGAAACAATTTCCCATGTTCAGACCCTGATGCGTTATGCCAATGAAAACAGTATTCCTGTAATTGCAAGGGGAGGAGGATCAGGCATGTGCGGGCAGACCGTTCCTGTAGAGGGCGGGATCGTGCTTGACATGAAAAAAATGAATCATATCCTTGAAATCAACCTCAAGGATGTTTATTGCCGTGTGGAACCGGGTGTTGTGGATGACGACCTTAACCTGGCATTAAAACCCTATGGTGTGTTTTATCCGCCTACGCCGGCTTCTTCAAGAATTGCGACCATAGGCGGTGAAATTGCAAATAATGCAAGCGGGGTAAGATCGGTAAAATACGGAGCCACAAGGGATGCTGTGCTGGGCATGAAGGTTGTCATGGCAGACGGCAGCCTTTTAAACCTTGGTGCGCACACCAGGGTTGAAGCTTCGGGATATCAGCTCCACAAGCTTATTGTCGGGTCTGAAGGGACTCTTGGCATTGTTGTTGAAGCCACTTTGGGTTTCGTTCCTGTTCCTGAGTTCAGATGCATGGGAATTGCCAATTTTGATACTCTTCAGGAGGCAGGAGAGGCAATAGGAACCATAATGGCATCGGGAACAATTCCCTCCATGCTTGAACTTGTTGATTCCGTGGCCATAAAAGCTGTGAACAGGACAATGAATTTAGGCCTCAAGGAAGTTGCAGCGGCCCTGATTTTTGAAGCGGACGGCATGGTAAAGGAAGCTGTTGATTATGAGATCAATAAAATGGAGGAAATCTGCCGAAAGCTGAACGGCAAGGATATCCGTTCCAGTTATGACCCTGCTGAACGGGCAAAGATTTTTCTTGGCCGTAAAAAACTTTTCCCTGCCCTTTCCAAGTATGATGATAATCTTGCCAGCACTTCCCTTGCCGATGACATGGCTGTGCCATATTCAAAAATGGCTGAAATGGCAGGAAAAATCCATGAAATAGCTGAAAAGCATAATATTGTCATGACTGCATACGGCCATTGCGGGTCAGGGTGCATGCACACCAAGATTCTGATGGACACAAAAAGAAAAGATCAGTGGGAATCCGCAAGAAAGGCAATAACCCAGGTATATGAATATGTAAGGTCTGTGAACGGGACAACCAGTGCAGAACACGGTATCGGCCTTTCCAAGGCGGAATCCTTTAAAATTGAAAAATCCGATTCACTTGATTTTCTGGCGCGTATTAAAAAGGCTGTTGATCCCAATAATATTTTAAATCCGGGCAAACTCATGCAGGCGCCTGAAAACTGGGTTACAGCAACAAATCTGAGATATTCAGTCAATAGTTAAATTTAAGGATTGATTCCATGAAAAATAATGAAAATAAGTTCACCAACCTTGAAAAATGGCAGGGAACCCTGGCAAGCTGCATAAGATGCGGATACTGCTACGAGCATTGTCCCATGTTCAAGCATACTGGATGGGAATCAGATGCTCCAAGGGCAAAACTGATTACTGCTTTCGGGCTTTTGTCAGGACAGATTGAACCTTCTGAGGCAGCAGCTGATAAATTGTTTTCATGTTTCTACTGCATGAGGTGCGAGGCTGCATGTTCTTCCGGTGTTCCTCTGACCCAGATTTTCACTGATGCCAAAAAAGATCTTGTTGAAATGGGATTGAAAGGGCCAGGCACAACATCTGTGACAGCCCAGAGCTGCGCAAGATGCCTGATCTGTGTGGGAGCATGCCCCCATGAAGCAAGATCCTTTACGGAAAAGGGAATAGTGACCGATCCTTCCAAATGTAAGGCCTGTGGTATCTGTATTGAAGTATGCCCTGCAAATGCAGCCGGAATCGAAAATCATTTTGGAACTGCAAAACCAGACCTGGTTGAAAAGGCTTCGCAGTTTCTGCAGTCTTCAGAATCTGCCAAAGCAATTGTTTTTGCATGCAACTGGTCGTATTACCCTGATCTTCAGGCATCTGTTCTGCCAAAGGAAGAAATAAAGGAAAAAGAATATAAAATTCTTGTGAATATGTGCGGAGGCCGTCTTGAAGAGCATCTGCTCATGGCACCGTTTCTTGAAGGTGCCTGGGGAGTGATGGCTGCATGCTGTCCTGACGGAGAATGCCAGCATGACGGCAACCTGCGTGCAAAAAAACTTGTTGCCAATCTCAAAAAAAGACTTGAAACCCTTGATATAAACCCCGAAAGAGTTGAGCTTGTCCAGATCCCGGCCGGGGACAAGGCCCTGTTTCAGGCGCAGATTGATACTTTTGTTGAAAAACTCAATCAGCTCGGGCCGATACATTGAAGGAAAATTGCTATGAAAATTGATATTCCCTATGGAAAGGACGGAACAATACAATTATCTGTTGATGACAGCCTTGATGTGAGTTTTCTTGAAGCCAATGATGTTGAAATTGCCGATGAAAAAGAAGTGATACGCAAAGGTATTGAAAATCCTTTCAACAGCAGAAGTTTCACGGAGTTTTTGGGTGATGCGCAAAAGGTTCTGGTCATTGTGAATGATGCGACAAGGCCCACTCCCACAGCCAGAATCCTTGAGTTTATATTTGATGACCTGAAAAAAACAGATTATAATTTCATAATTGCCACTGGCGCGCACAGAGGCCCTTCCCATGAAGAATTTGTGCAGATTTTCGGTGAGTTTTATGAGATTGTAAAGGACAGGATAATTGTTCACGATGCAAGGGCGGATCAGGATATGGTTTTCCTGGGCAATTCATCCAATGGAACACCCATGTATGTGAACAAGGCAGGGGTTGAGGCTGATAAAATCATTATTATTTCCTCTGTTGAGCCCCATTATTTTGCAGGATATACAGGGGGCAGAAAATCATTTCTGCCTGGCATTGCAGGGTATGAAACCATTGAGCAGAACCATAAACTTGCCCTTGTGCCGGAGGCAAAAGCCCTTGCCCTTGAAGGAAACCCCGTGCATGAAGACATGATTGATGCCATTAAAACCGTTAAACAGGAAATTTTTTCAATCATGACGGTTCTGGACAAGCATCACAAGGTGTATGCAACCTGCTGCGGGCATATAAATGATTCGTTTCATGCTGCCATTGACCGGGCCAATGAGGTTTTTGCAGCTCCACTGAAACAAAAGGCAGATATAGTTGTTTCAGTGGTGAAATTCCCTCAGGATATTGATCTGTATCAGGCCCAGAAGGGCATTGACAATGCAAAGCTTGCACTCAAGGAAAACGGGATAATGATTCTTGTTGCCAAATGCCGCTGCGGTATAGGAGGAAAGGCTTTTGCTGATCTTTTAGGTTCAAGTGATACCCCCAGGGATGCACTTGACACCATTGAAAAGGGATATGTGCTTGGATATCACAAAGCAGCCAAGATGGCGGAAATAGGATTATGGGCACAGATGTGGGCCGTGACTGATGTGGATGACGAGCTTATATCAAAATTGTTCATAAAGCCGTTTTCCGACCTTCAGACTGCCTTTGATGCTGCCGTGCAGGAAAAGGGCAGGGATGCCGGCATTCTTTTTCTTATGGACGGAGGACTTACAGTACCTCTTTTGCAGTAAAAATATAAAATTGTTTGTTTGATTAAAGGGCAGATAATGCAGACAGGCTGTTTTGCCAGGGCCTGCATTGTCTGCTTTTTTATTTGATGTAAGAAATATTTTGACAAGAAAATCAGAAATCCCCTGAATTGACTCCATCTCCTGTGCCTGTCATAAAATTTGTCCTGATGTGATGTTTATCACAAGTCCATGTTTTACAATATTATTTAAAGGAGTAGGTTATGAAGTGCATTAAAATGATGGTTGTTGTTTCTCTGATACTTGCCATGGGAGCACTTCCGGGTTTTGCCAGGGTTTACAAGGTTAAATTCAGTCATGTCGTGGCGGTTGACACGCCAAAGGGTGAGGCTGCCGAATATTTCAAGAAAATTCTTGAACAAAGATCCAATGGAAGATTTAAGGTTGAGATTTACCCCAATGCTTCTCTTTACGGAGACAGGGAAGCCATTGAAGCACTCAAGATGAATGCCATCCAGATGGCAGCTCCCAGTTTTTCAAAATTCACCGGGTTTGTTCCCCAGCTTCAGCTTTTTGATCTTCCTTTTCTTTTCAGGGATGAAAATCATCTTCACAGGGTGCTTGACAGTGAAGTGGGACAGAAAATTCTGAAGATGGTTGGAAAAAGAGGCCTGGTAGGGCTTGCATACTGGGATAACGGGTTCAAGGAAATAACCAATGATACAAGGCCATTGATCAAACCTTCCGATGCCAGGGGGCTTAAATTCAGGATCATGTCATCCAAGGTTCTTGAAGCTCAGTTCAAGGTCATTGGCGCAAATCCCCAGGTTCTTCCCTTTTCAGAAGTTTACAGTGCACTTCAGCAGGGAGTTGTGAACGGGCAGGAAAACACCCTGTCAAATATTTATACTAAGAAATTTTTTGAAGTACAAAAATACATGACCATAAGTAATCATGGATATCTTGGATACATGCTGGTTACAAACAAGATGTTCATGAAAAAGCTTCCGGATGATCTTAAAGCCATATTCCTGAAAGCTGTCAAGGATGCAACAGCATTTGGAAGGGAAAAAGCCAAGGCAGTCAATATGGAATACCTGAGCAAGATCAAGGCCTCCGGCAAGGTTGAAATTCACCAGCTCACCCCTGCAGAGCAGCAGGTGTGGAAAAAAACCATGATGACCATATATCCCAGGTTCTATAAAGTTGTTGGCAAGGATCTTATCACAAAAGCTCTGGAAGAATAAAATCCAGTAATGAAAACAGGCAGCAGCCGGATATATCTGATTTATCCCTCTGCCTGTTTTCAAACCCGGGGAAAACACCATGTTAAAAAAAATCGACGATTTTATTAATTATTTCAGTACAGCTGTCATGATGGTGACCATGATACTTGCCACTCTTGTTGCCTTCATAAATGTTGTAATGCGGTATTGTTTCAATTATTCCATGACCTGGGCAGGTGAGCTTACCTCATATCTTTTTATATGGTCTGCACTTTTCGGGGCTGCATATGGATTTAAAATAGGTATGCACATCGGAGTAAATGCAATTCTTCAGATTCTGAAACCAAAGATTGCAAAAATTGTTCTGATAATCACACTTATCATAATTTTCATATATCTTACCGCACTCATGTGCTGGGGCTACAATTTCATTGTGTTCAATTATGAGATGGAGCAGGTGTCAGTCGACCTGCAGCTTCCTTTCTGGATCATATATCTTTGTGTTCCCATAACCATGTTTATTGCTGATTATCAGATTCTTCTGAAACTGCGTAAAGCCATCAGAACCCCGTCTGATAATTTCAGCTATGAAATGATAATGAAGGAGGATATTGTCTGATGGGAACTTTTATATTATTCGGCCTGCTTTTTTTCCTTCTTTTGATGGGTGTGCCAATTGCAGTATCGCTTGGGCTTGCAACCACCATTACCCTGCTTGCCTTTACTGATCAACCCACACTTGTCATTGCCCAGAAGATGTTTACATCACTGGATAAATTTGCCTTGATGGCCATTCCTCTTTTTATTCTTGCCGGCAATTTCCTTTCAAAGGGGGGAGCGGCAGAAAGGATCATAAGGTTTGCCAGGGCTGTTGTGGGTCATCTTCCAGGCGGGCTTCCCATGTCCGCAATTTTTGCGTGCATTATATTTGCAGCGGTAAGCGGGTCGTCTCCTGCTACGGTTGCAGCCATAGGCGGGATAATGATAGGGGCAATAGAAGAGGACGGATATACCAGTAAATTTTCCGTGGGATCAATTGTGTGCGCAGGTTCACTTGGGATTCTCATACCTCCTTCAATAGTTCTTATTGTATACGGTATCACCGTTGATCAGTCCATTGGCAAATTGTTCATGGCAGGGGTTGTGCCCGGTATTCTTCTTGGGTTAATGCTCATGGTGGTAACCTATTTTGCAGCAGTCAAAAATGGCCGCAGAATTGAAAAAATGACTCCGGTGCGCGAAATATGGGATTCATTCAAGGATGCCTCATGGGGCCTGTTTGTCATAGTAATAGTCATAGGCGGCATTTACGGAGGCATATTCACTCCGACCGAGGCTGCTGCTGTTTCTGCTGTTTACGGTTTCTTTGTTGTCAAGTTCATTTACAAGGACCTTCAATGGAAGGATATTCCGGGGGTCGTTAAATCATCTGCTGCAACAGCTGCCATGATCATGTTCATCATTGCAAATGCAATGGTGTTTGCCTATCTTCTCACAATCCAGCAGATACCCCAGTCCCTTGCCCAGTGGATTGTGGACATGCATTTCAACAAGATAGTGTTTCTGGTCTTTTTGAATGTTCTGCTGCTTGCAGCAGGAAATTTCATGGAGCCCTCAAGCCTTATCATGATCCTGGCGCCCCTTCTTTTTCCAGGAGCCATGAAACTTGGAATAGACCCCATTCATCTTGGCATAATCATAACGGTCAACATGGAAATAGGCATGCTCACTCCGCCTGTAGGTCTTAACCTTTTTGTTGCAAGCGGAATATCTGGAATGGGTATTCAGGGTGTTATCAGAGCATCTTTGCCCTGGTTTTTCGCACTGCTGGCGGGTTTGCTTTTAATAACCTATGTCCCGCAGATTTCCCTTTTCCTGCCCAATCTCATGTATGGCGGTTGAATCTCTTGAAGGCCGTGGAGTTTCTGCCAGTGTTCCGGGCAGAAACCACGGTCTTATTCAGCACTCCTCCTGTTGACAGGAGAATTTACTGCCGCCTGTTTTCCTCCATTATCCTTAAATCTTTTCTGAGAATTTTGCCTATATTGGATTTTGGAAGCGAGTCCGTAAATTCAATTTCAATGGGAAGCTTGTATTTTGCAAGTTTTGTTGCACAATAGTCAATTACCTGCTGCTGCGTCATCTGTTCCCCCTGTTTCAGAACAACAAATGATTTTACTGCTTCTCCCCTTTTTTTGTGCGGGATTCCTATGCTGCATGCTTCAAGAATTTTTGGATGCTCAAAAAGGACTTCATCAATATCACGCGGATAGACATTGTATCCGCCTGATATTATCATGTCCTTTATTCTGTCCACTATGTAGAAATATCCTTCATCATCCATTTTTGCCACATCCCCTGTGCACAGAAATCCGTCTTGTGTCAGGGTTTTTGCAGTTTCCTCAGGATTGTTGAGATAGCCTTTCATTACCTGGGGCCCGCGTATTAAAAGTTCGCCCGGTTCTCCGACCGGCATTTCGCGGGTTTTATCTTCAAGGTCAACTATCCTGCATTCAGTACCGGGAATGGGAAGGCCGATACTGCCGGGCTTTCTTTTGCCCCTGAACGGGTTGATATGGGTGACGGGTGTTGATTCGGTAAGACCGAAACCTTCAACAATTATGGCGCCTGTCTTTTTTTCAAAATTATGAATAACTTCAACGGGCAATGGGGCGCTGCCCGAGAAACACCCCTTTATGCAGGTAAGATCGGTTTTATCAAGATCCGGATGTTCAAGAATGCCAATAAACATGGTTGGAACCATTGGCGCAAAGCTTACTCTGAACCTGCTTATGGCTTCCAGAAGCGGGCCTGGCTGAGGTTTTGGCACAAGTACATTTGCCCAGCCCATTCTCACTGCAAGGTTCATGGATACTGACATTCCAAAAACATGGAAAATGGGCAGCGCGCCCAGCATGATTTCTTGTCCTTTTTTGAAAGAGGGAAACCATGCCCTGATCTGCTGGATCTGGCAGCTTATGTTTTTATGTGTAAGAATAACTCCCTTGGATACTCCGGTTGTGCCGCCTGTATACTGGTACATGGCAATATCGTCAAAAGACAGGTCAGCTG
>CAYUOB010000019.1:0-31557 GCA_964446145.1 uncultured Desulfobacula sp. | reverse complement strand
GTGGCTCAGTCTGGTAGAGCACAGCGTTCGGGACGCTGGGGTCGGAGGTTCGAATCCTCTCATCCCGACCAGCCCCGCTAAGGGATTTTCACAACCTCAAAAACTTATCTGTTCAAAAAATTTATGCCCATTTATCAGCTTGTGCAAGCCAGCACAAACATAATTGACTTGACAAATCCGTATTTTCCTAACATTCATAGAAAAGCTGCATTATAGACATGATTTAAATTTTTTGAACAGGAGTAATATTTCCCATGAAATTTCTTGACAGATTCGCCTGTATTATCGACTGGTTCAGCGACAAGACAGGATATGTTGCGGGCTGGCTTTCAACTTTTATGGTCCTGATTGTTTTTTATGACACAATTATGCGATACATATTCAATGAAGGCAATTTAGCGCTTCAGGAACTTGAATGGCATCTTTTTGCAATTGTGTTTCTGATCGGGGCGGCATATACATTGAAAGAAGACGGGCATGTAAGGGTAGATATCATTTTTGTCAACCTGTCAAAAAAAACAAAAGCCTGGATAGATCTTTTCGGCATATTTGTCTTTCTTATACCATTTTCCATAATTGTCATACATGCAACAAGTGGATTTGTCATGAGTTCATGGGCGGTCAGGGAAGTATCACCTGATCCCGGGGGGCTTCCTGCAAGATACCTGTTAAAAGCAATGATTCCCCTTTGTTTTATTCTCCTCATCATACAGGGACTTTCCGAAGCAGCAAAAAGAATAATGATCTTAACAGGGTATAAAAGACAGGAGGATAAATAATCATGGAATGGATAAACGAATTTATGCCTCTTATCATGTTTACTGCTGTATTTGCCCTTCTGCTTCTGGGTTTTCCTGTGGCTTTCACCATTGGCGGTGTTTCCATGCTGTTCGGGCTTTATGGATTCGGCATGAATTTTTTTAATCTTCTGCCACTGCGGATCTGGGGAACCATGACCAATTTTACCCTGCTTGCTGTGCCCCTGTTTATATATATGGGGGTGATGCTGGAAAAATCGGGCATTGCAGAAGAACTTCTGGAATCCATGGCACTTGTATTCGGTAAAATCAAAGGCGGGCTTGCAATCTCAGTAATATTTGTCGGTGCATTAATGGGGGCTTCCACTGGTATTGTAGGGGCAACTGTTGTGACAATGGGACTGCTCTCCGTTCCGACTATGCTAAGAAGCAGGTACAGCAAAGCGCTTACCACGGGAACGGTTGCAGCTTCAGGCACTCTTGGACAGATAATTCCTCCCAGTATCGTATTGGTACTGCTTGGCAGCATAATGAACGTGCCTGTGGGCGACCTTTTTATAGGAGCCGTGATACCTGGTTTCATCCTGGTATTTTTATATATGTTATATGTATTTATAATCGCAAATATCAAGCCTGAATGGGCACCTCCCATTGATAAAAAAATTCTTGCCCAGATAAGCCGCCAGGAACTGATGGGAAAGGTTTTTAAGGCTTTGATTCCCCCGCTGATACTCATGATTGCTGTATTAGGGTCAATATTTGCCGGCATTGCCTCTCCCACAGAAGCGGCATCAGTAGGTGCGGTAGGCGCCACCGTCCTGACAATGTTCCACGGGCGTTTCAATTATCAGATAATGAAAGATGTAATGGATATGACCGTCAGGCTCACCTGCATGGTTTTCATTATCCTTGTCGGAGCCACAACCCTTGGCCTTGTTTTCAGAGGACTGAATGGAGATGTACTGGTCAGGGAACTCATAACCTCGCTTCCCTTTGGCAAATGGGGAATCCTGTTCATTGTGATGTCAATCATATTTATTGCCGGTTTTTTCCTGGATTTTATTGAAATCACATTCATACATGTACCTGTACTTGCCCCCATAATGGTAAGCCTTGGTGTTGATCCTTTATGGCTTGCCGTGCTCATCGCGGTGAACCTGCAGACTTCCTTTCTGACTCCACCCTTCGGATTTTCATTGTTTTATCTGAAAGGAGTGACCCCTCCTGAAGTGAGTACCATGGATATTTATAAGGGCATAATACCTTTTGTCATCATCCAGATCATAGGGCTTGCAATCATATGCCTGATTCCGGAATCCGTAACCTGGCTGCCAAAGGTACTTCTTGGATAGAATAAAGGATAAAAAAAAACGGGGCTGCAAATTATTCAGCCCCGTTTTTTTATCTCAGATTAATCAGGTTTAAAGATATTTCATTTCCTGATACGGCTCTTCTGTAAGTTTATTCCACGCATAAATATTTTTCTGAAACTCAAGAAATGAATCATACACCTTTCTGCTCATTGCATCTGAAGCTGCAACTTCTTCCAAAACTTCCTTTGACAGCTTTTTAAGGCCTTTCAGAACAGATTTCGGAAATTTTCTCAGCTTTACCTTATGCTCATTTACCAGAATCTTAAGCGCATCATTGTTTTTTGCCTCAAACTCGGACAGCATCCATATATTACTTCTGTATGCCGCAGTTTCAACAATTGCCTTCAGATCATCGGGAAGGGAATTCCAGGCATCCAGATTGACCATCATTTCAAGGCCTGTTCCCGGTTCATGCCATCCTGGATAATAATAATACTTGGCAGCTTTGTAAAACCCCATTTTAAGATCATGATATGGCCCTACCCATTCAGTTGCATCAATGACCCCTCTGTCAAGGTTGGTATAGATTTCCCCGCCTGCAACAAGAACTGCATTGCCCCCAGCCTTTGCAAGTACTTTGCCGCCAAGGCCGGGAATCCTCATCTTAAGTCCTTTAAGATCAGCCATGGAATTAATTTCCTTGTTGAACCATCCGCCCATCTGCACACCTGTATTACCCGCCAAAAAGGGTTTAAGGTTAAATTTTGCATATAATTCTTCCCAAAGCTGCATCCCTCCGCCTGAATACAGCCATGCATTAAGGGACTGGGCATTGAATCCAAAGGGAACTGCCGCAAAAAACTGGGCTGCAGGTGATTTACCTGCCCAATAATAAGCTGCACTATGCCCCATTTCAACTGTACCCTGGCTTACCGCATCAAAAACTCCAAGAGGCGGAACAAGCTCTCCTCCTCCATATACGCTGATCTTCAGCCGGCCTCCGCTCATCTGTTCAACCCATTTTGCAAGTTTGTCAGCACCCTCTCCCAGCATGGGAAAATGCGGCGGCCAGGTAGTTACCATTTTCCATCTGTAAGTTTTGTGCTTTTTAGCCATTGCCGGGACAGCACTTGCAGCTATCCCCGCACCAACTGCTGCTGCACCGATACCAACCTTTTTCATGAATTTGCGCCTGCTTTTGTCTTCCATAAGAAATCTCCTTTGCAAAAGGGTTAGAATTAAAGCTTCACCAAACAAAAAAGTCCATGATTCCACAACTTATCCATTTATGCCCAAATCAATTGGCAAGTCAAGGAATAATCATAACAGAACCTGATACTTCAAAAAGGCTGGGCCAAAGACCTGAAAACAGACAGAACCAAACCTGAAAAAATCAGTATTCCCCCTGCAAGATGGTATGAATAAAGCCTTTCGCCAAGCACAACCCATGCTATGGCACATGTAAATACCGGCAGCAGATACATGAAAATCGAAGCCATTGCAGGCCCGGCCTCTTTTACACCGTAATTCCAGAAAAAATAGGACAGGACAGAAGGAAAAATTCCAAGATACAAAAAAACAGATATGGTCGTAAAACTCATGCCAATACCACTGAATATGGATATTTCCCATATATAAAAAGGAAAAATACAAATAGTGCCGAACCCTATCAGAATCGTCAAAAAAGAAACAGGAGAAATAAAAATCTGTCGTTTTTTCAATAACACCGAATAAAGAGCCCAAGAAGCAATGGACACCACAATGAGGATATCTCCCTTATTGAATGACATGGCCCACAATACCTGCCATGAGCCTCTGACCGCAATGACAATCATTCCGCAGATGGACAGTGCAATACCCCATAGTTCTGCCGGAACAGGCTTTTCATTATTTATTATCCATGAAAAAAAAACAGTCATTACAGGCATTGCTGCCACAACAAGAGAAATATTGACCGCACTTGTGTATTGTGCGCCAATATACAGTACAGAATTGTAAACCGCCACACTCGGTATTGATAAAAGAAACAGAAACCCAAGGTTATCAGCAATTTGCCTTTTATCTTTCTTTAAGTGCACAAGCCCGAAAGGCAGAATAATTATAAACGCTGTAACCCACCTGTAAAACGAAAGGGTCATGGGCCTGATTTCAAAAATAACCTTTCTTGCAATAACAGTATTGACAGCCCAGAAAAACACTGCGAGACAAAGGCCGGAATATGCCATCAACAGAGATTTTGAACGCAGTCTGATGTTTTTCATTTATCTGTCTTCACATAAGATTAAAATCAGGGTTTGAAAAATTCAATTTCTGCAGGATCAACCAATACTCCCTGTTCAAGAAGAGAATCAAAAAACATGGCCATTGCCTGTATTTTCCTGTCATCAAGATCACAATGAAGAAGGTCAAAATATTTCCTGACAAAAGATTTTTCAAGGTTTAATTTTTTTTGCCCTGCATCAATCACATCGTCAATATTACGATATCCTTCAGCCCTGGATTTCAGAAGAAGCCCATGTATTTCACTTACAATACCAGGGAATTTTTCGGCAAATGACCGCCTTACAGCCCATACAGCAAATACAAACGGCATTTTTTTCATATCATACCATAACTGGCCAAGATCAACGCACAATTCAAACATATCATGCCACGGACTGGTCAGGGCGGCATCTCCTATTACAAGCGCTGCATCCCAGGATAATGAAATTTTCCGGCAGTCACTCACGTCTGCTGTGTGGTAATCAGGAAAAATTTTTTTTTGCCCGAAAATCATCTTGAGAAAAGAGGCGGCTGAAGCAGATTCACTTGAAAACACCACTTTTTTGTCATTGAGTTCGTCAATTGGAAAATGGCTTGCCAGAAGCACACTCAATACCCTGCCATGACATGAAATGGACAGGTCAGGCAGGAGCAGAAGCTCTTTATGGTGCATGGCATAAAAAGCAGCTGATATGGGGCTTATTTTCACCTGCCCTGCAATTATTCTCTGATTCAGCACAGAAGGCACCTCAGGCACCATTTCCAGCCATGAAGGCACAAGCCCGTGATCAAAACCATAATACACAGGAGATGCATTGATATAACTTATCTTCCCCACTGGGATCTTACCATGATTCATTGGATACAATCTTTTCAAGAACCTGCCTTCTGGTAACGGCAGTCAAGGGTTTATATATAAAGCTGCTCATTGCCCCTTTACGGAGGGTGCCTGTACAGTTTTCAAGCCCAATTGCCCTTGCTCCGTTCAGGGTTGCCATGGAAAAGATGGTTCCAGGATCAAGTTCAGGCCAATTACGACTGACAAATGACATTTCATCAGAAATATCAAGGGAATCACAGCTTGCCAGGCTGTCGGTTCCAAGAGCTGGACAAATTCCTTTTTTAAGCATTTTAACGATATCAGGCATTTTGCCATGAAGATTCCTGTTGCTTCTGGGACATACACAGACCTTTGCACCTGAGTCTGCCAGTATACCAAGATCCCTGTCTGTTACATTCAGTGCATGTACTGCCAGGGTCAGAGGATCCAGAAGACCCAGATCATAAATATATTCAACAGGAGTTTTTGAACCTGTGTTCCAGGAAGACCAGTCAATTCCGCGTTCAGTCAGAAACTGCGCCCATTTTCCTGTTCTATCCTGAATAAATTCAGATTCATCTTCAGACTCTGCCACATGAATGGAAAACGGCAGACAGGCAGATCTGGATTTTGCCTTTAATTCACCAAGAAGCCGGGGAGAAGTCGTATGAGGCCCGTGGCCTGCAAGGGAAAATGATACAAATTTATTTTTGCCGACAAAATATTCACTACCTGCTTCCTGACCGAGAAACTCATGGAAAAAAATCCCCTGAAGCCCTGAATCCGCAGCCAGAACCCGGCTTATGCCAAGAGTTGATATATCGGCGCACAAAAAATTGCCGGATGCAACCATATCAGCACAAGCCTTACGGGCCATATCCACCAGCCTGTCTTTTTCCATTGCCTGACGTTTTTCAATAAGTGATCTGACCCATGATCTGAAACCCATATCAAAGGCAACCTGTCCCTTAAGAGCAGACAATTCAAGATGAACATGGGCATTGACCAGAGGAGGCATGATGGCACCCGGGCCGTAATCAATGACAATACCTGCTTTTCCGGGATTTCCCTGACAAACCGCCTGAATAACCCCTTGTGCTGTTTCAATATATCCATTCTCAATTATATTGGAGCTGTCAGCAACAATCCATCCGGCTCTGTGTATCCGGTGCCGGGTATCGTGTTTTACATGTACAGGGGTGCCGGAGCTGTTCATTTTATCAGATTATAATAGCAGTCGCGCTGCCTTGGCACAAATCCTGCCGTGGTTATAAGCCTGGCAAGTTCATCCTTTGACAGCATAAAATCAACACCTGCCGATGACACAACATTTTCTTCAATCATTGTACTGCCCATGTCATTGGCACCAAAAAACAGGGCTGTCTGGGCAATTTTATCACCCTGGGTAACCCATGAAGCCTGGATATTATCAAAATTATCAAGAAACAGCCTGCTCACAGCAAGAACCTTAAGGTATTCCACAGCGGTTTTTTTAACAACATTGATTCTTGTGTTTTCAGGCTGAAAAGTCCATGGAATGAAGGCTGTAAATCCACGGGTTTCATCCTGCAGGTTTCTTATTTTCTCAAGGTGTTCAAAGATATGAAAATCTTTTTCAATATGTCCGAACATCATTGTGGCGCTTGATTTCATTCCCAGCAGGTGGGCCTGCCGCATGACCTCAAGCCACTGCTCTGAATTACACTTGCGGGGTGATATCCTGTCCCTGATTTCATCAACAAGAATTTCAGCTCCTCCTCCGGGAATGGAACAAAGACCTGCTTCCTTCAGAATGGACAGGGTTTCTGCCACGGAATGCCCTGATTTTTCAGCAATAAAATGAATCTCAGGAGGTGAAAACCCGTGAATGTGGATATCAAAATTATTTCTGATAAATTGCAGCATATCAATATAATAATCAATATCAAGATCAGGATGCATGCCTCCCTGCAGCAGAATCTGAGTTCCTCCCAGTTCCAGGGTTTCTTTGATTTTTTCGGACAGTGCATGCTTTGAAATAACATATCCTTTTCTGCCATTATCTCCTGGAGATTCAAAAAAAGCACAGAACCTGCACCCGGAAACACATATATTGGTATAATTAATATTTCTGTCAACAACATAGGTAACAACAGGATCAGGATGAAGTTCCATGCGCTTGCGCATGGCAAGATCTGCCAATACCAGCAGATCAGCATGTTTTAAAAGAACAAGCCCATCATCCGGAGAAATTCTCCGGTTATCATCAAGTTTACCAATAACACGATCTAATCTATTCATCTGATCCGCTCATCTGTTCTGTTACAGGATTGTAAAATGAATCACGTTCCACAGGCTCAAACCCGGCTTTTTTTATCATATCAGTCATCTGCTGTCTTGTGAGGCCAACAGCGGATTTTGCTCCTGCCATATGGGTAATTCTCTCCTCAATAATTGTGCCATCCAGGTCATCAGCCCCGAAACTCAGTGCAACCTGTGCAAGTTTTTCACCTATCATCACCCAGTAAGCTTTGATATGATCAAAATTATCCAGCATCAGGCGTGCTGCTGCAATATTTTTCAGATCATCCACAGCAGTTGTGGCAGGCAGGTGCGACAAACGGGTATTCTGAGAATGAAAGGCCAGGGGAATAAAAGCTGAAAACCCATGAGTCTCATCCTGCACCCGTCTCAAAGTCATAAGATGTTCCACCCGTTCTTCAATGGTTTCTATATGACCATAAAGCATTGTGGCATTTGTTTTAATGCCCTGAAGGTGGACTTGTCTGACTATTTCAAGCCATCGTTCATGATTGATTTTTCTGGGGAACAATTTTTTATGGATCCTGGAATTGAGTATCTCGGCTCCGCCTCCGGGCATCATTTCAAGGCCAGCATCTTTGAGCCTTGCAATGGTTTTCTGTACTGAAAGCCCTGCAAGCCTGGACAGATAATCAATCTCAACACAGGTAAAGGCCTTGATAGTGGCATGGGGCCTTATCTGTTTAACCGTTTCAAGCAAATCTATAAAATAATCAAACCCGAGCTCATCATTAAGCCCGCCAACAATATGCAGCTCCTTTACAGGCTCTGCAATTCGTTCCTTTAATATTTTCCTGATATCATCACATGTCCACAGATAAGCGCCCTGCTCACCCCTGCTTCTGGCATAAGCGCAGAACAAACAGCGATTCCGGCAGATATTGGTATAGTTCAGGTGCTGATTGTAGATATAAAAGGCTTTATTGCCATGCATCCGCCTTCTAACGTGATCTGCAATCCTGCCGAGGCCGACAAGGTCACGGGTTTCATAAATATGAATCCCGTCTTCCTTGGAAAGACGGGAATTTTCAAGTACCTTGGAATAAATATTCTCAAGTTTTTTATCTATAAAGGAAATCTGCATTAACGTCTCTTTCGTCTCACAATTCTTCTTTTCTTTTTCCGGGGTGCTGTGCCGGCTGCTGCTTTCCGGGCCATATTCAGTTTTGGATCCATAAGATTATCCTGGGTGTATGAACAGGCAGCCCTCGGACATTTAAGGCCTTTTTCTCCATTGGAAGCTGTCATTTCAACAAGAAACGAATTTTTGCACAAAGGACACTCAAAATGATATGGCTTGTCCCAGGAGACAAACCTGCATTCAGGGTTGGTACAGGAAAAAAAGTCCTTGCCCTTTTCAGTTGTTCTGGACACAATCTCACCTTCCTTGCACAAAGGGCACGGCATGGTCAGTTCACTTTCAAAGGCGGCAATCTTTGATTCAATATCTTCATCGTCAAGATTTTTATGCTCAGCCCTTTGCTGTTCTTCTTCCCTGTGCCGTAACTTTTCCTGTTCCTCTTGTCTGAGTTTTTCTTCCAGAGCTTTTAATTCAGCTTCCTTGGCAGCCATGCGGGCTTCAAGTTCTTCCAGTCTGGAGGCTTCCTCCTTGATCCTCTGCGCTTCTTCGTGGTCAGCCAGCAGTTTCTTCTCTCTTTGTTCAAGCTCTTCAAGATGTCTTGCCGCTTCTTTTGCGGCTTCTTCTGCTTCTTTTATTTTTTCATCTTTCTCAGCAAGTTGCCGGGCAAGTTCAGCTGCTTTTCTTGCAATTTCCTCAGCTTTCTTCATCTCAGCTTTCTGTGCTTCATCTTCTTCTTTAGAAGACGGCTTATGAAACACATCCTGCACCTTTACCTGGCCTGTTAATTCGCTTGATCTTTTTTTACGCCGCCTGATCAATTTTGACAGGCGGTTAAGGTTATTTTTTTTAAGCTTGCGGGAAATCTCACGGGATACTGCAGTTGGCTTGTCAGCCCTTCCTTCAACAATTTCCGAAGCCTTTGCCGCAGCCTTGTCCTTTGAGACAGACACACCTCTGCTTTTCAGGGTTGACTTGAAACTGTCCTTTGCAAGCTCAAGTGTTTTCCTGCCGGAATTTACCTCCTCGTTCATCTGCAGGATAAAAGCCACAAGATTCATTCCCTGCATGCCAGGAAACATATTATCAAGAAAACCCGCCATCATAAATGCAGGCATTTCAGCCTTAAGACCCTCATCTTCGTCAAGGCTGAAATATCCTTTTTCCAGAAAGGTATCAATAAGCTTTTCAACGCTTTCATCTATATCCAGGCCTATATCCTGAAGTTCTTTAAGAAGAGAATCCCTCGTATACCGTTCAGGAGGGAAATCAGTATATGCCCTGATTTCCCTTTCCCTTTCAATAATAAGGGTGATACAGGAAATACTCAAAAGGTTAAAAGACATCATGACATCCCTGGAATCGACATCCAGAAGCGCAGTGATTTCCCGGGCAAGAATCTCGTCAAGCTGGTCTCTTACAAGGGAAGGATCCAGTATTTCACTGCCGGTACCGGCTGTTCCGACCATTATTCATCCTCCTGATTAATTTCAGAAATCATATCCGCAATATTGGAAGCCATCCGGGCGACTTGATCCTGTTTTCCATCACCTTCATCAGGAGACAGGGTGTTATCGTCAGCCATGAACTCATCCCTTAAGGTCGAAATTTTCAGACAGTCTCCCTGTCTGTTAAAAATCAGGGACAAGGGTACCCTGATCTCAAAATCGAATTTATATGCAATCTCATTATCATAAACAACAAGGTCGCCATGCTTGTAGTCAATTTCGTCCTGAAGCGTGAAATTGTGTTTTTCAAGAAGCATATGTTCTATGGCTTCCCAGTCAAGTTCAGCATTTATTGTATCAATAAACTCTTTTTCACTCTCCTGAATATTTTCCGGATCTGTAAGCTTCATATGCAACCTCTTTTTTAATTGAAAAAAGAATCAAGCTCCTCTGCAAGGCTTAAATATGCCTGGGCTGCCGGGCTCTGGATATTGTGAAGGGCAACCGGAAGTCTGGATTCTGAAGACTGTACGATATTTATATCATCTGGTATTATATTCCTATAGACCATCTGTTGAATATCCATAAGGCCCCTGGCCCCAAGAAAGGAATGAATATCCACAGAAGGGGAGCACCTGTTGAAAAGAACCCCGGCAATCTTCAAAGGAATATCATGAGTTGTCCGTATATATTTCACTGTTTTGAGCAGGCAATGAAAATCAACAATACAGCTATCCGGAACAGACATGCATACAAGCAGCCAGTCTGCCGCAGCCATGGCCATTACACTTAAAAAACCGTACGATGAAGGACAATCAAGAATAATATAATCATAATTATGCCTGATATCCTTTAAAAGCAGACGCAGAATTTTTTCATTTTCAGAACTGGCAGCAAGTTTCGTGGCTTGTTTAAACAAATTAAAGCCGGAAGGAACAATATCAAGAAATTTAAGTTCAGTTCCAACACAGGCAGACGGTATTGTCACAGCCCCGGACAAAACCGGTACCAGCCCCTTTCTGGCATTTTTAACGGATATCCCGCTCCAGTGGGTAACATGCCCCTGGGGGTCACAGTCAATTAACAGAGTTCTTTTTTCAGACAAGGCCATTGAAACTGCAAGGTTTAATGCAGTTGTGCTTTTTCCTGTACCACCTTTCTGGCCTGCTATCGTAATTATATTTGTCATAACCATATATCCATAACATAATTATCAGAAAATTCAATCCCAATATTATAACAGAACTGATTCCCGATCAAATCATGGATCAGTTGAAATATCATACAGGATATACCATAATACAGACATTGTCAGATAATTAATACGGGAGATTCAAAGCTTTGACAAATATATCCGTCAGTCTTGAAGGCATTGACAAGGCAATTAATGAACTGAATTACCGGAACAACTCAGTAAAACAAAAATTTATTAAATTTATACGCAATTATTATGTTTCCGAAAATTCGATTTCAGACCTGAACTCAATACCTTCCGATGCCATTATACAATTCATATGGGAGATAAAGGATAACTACCAGAAAATAAAATCCAGACGAAGAAATTTTTCCGCCATCAAATCCTCAATCAATGCTGATCTGAAAAAACTCTCAAAAAAGGGTTCCAACCCTGAAAATATTATAATCAATGAAAACAATATCTTTGATATGAGCCAGGAGGCAAAGGATGATCTTCTGAAATCCTTTTCCGGTGCTGTTAAAACAGGAGACATGAACATTGAGCAGGCTGCCGAACTTTTAAAAACTGTCACAGAATTTCTTGATAATTTTCAGGCAGAAACAAGAGAAGGAGAAAACACAGCCAATATAATAGATCAGGTAAAAAAAATTCTGGACAGAATTACCAATGATGCCCTTTTTGAAGATGAAGCTGAAGAGATCGAGCTTGATGAGGATGAAGACATCGAGGAAGTTGAACTCGATGAAGACGAAGATATCGAAGAACTCACCGAAGAAGATGAGGACATTGAAGAAATTGAGCTTGATGAGGATGAAGAGATTGAAGAAATCGAACTCGACGAAAACGAAAACATTGAAGAGATCGAACTTGATGAAGATGAAGACATTGAGGAAGTTGAACTCGATGAAGACGAAGATATCGAAGAACTCACCGAAGAAGATGAAGAAATCCATGAGACCGCTGATACTGACTCAGATGATATTGATGATGAAGAACTGGAAATAATCGATGATGAAGATGAACTGGAAGAAATTGCCGGGGATGAACCAGCACCGCAAATAGATGATGAACCGGAAAATGAGGACATTGAAGAAATCGAGCTTGATGATGATGAAGAGATTGAAGAAATCGAACTCGACGAAAACGAAAACATTGAAGAGATCGAACTTGATGAAGATGAAGACATTGAGGAAGTTGAACTCGATGAAGACGAAGATATCGAAGAACTCACCGAAGAAGAGCTCAAGGCTCTGGAAGAGTTAAGAAAAAAAAAAGAGCTTGCAGAACAATTTGACGATAGTCTGGGTGAAGGGGAAAAAAAATTCAATAAATATGTAATTGTTCCAGGAGGCCAGTATACTATCGGCACAAATAAAACATTAAAATCAAATCTTGAACTGCAACAATTTGACATGCCGGAAGTATATATTGGTGTTTACCCTGTTACCAATGCATTATTTGAAATATTCATAGACCAGACAGGATATGTTACAACAGCAGAAAAATCAGGGTTCGGGCGGGTATATTATTCCAGATTTCAAAAACACAGATCAGGATCCACATGGAGAAAAAAAGCCGGGTCTGAAGATGTCAGAGGTGCGTGCTGGTATCAACCATCCGGGCCCGGATCAACCCTGCACGGCAAAAGAGCCCATCCAGTGGTACAGGTCAGCGTGGACGATGCTCTGGCTTTTGCATCATGGATAGGAAGAAGAATCCCCACTGAAGCGGAATGGGAATCTGCAGCAAGAACTGATCTGGGCCATAAATATCCGTGGGGAGACAAGTTCGATCCTGAAGCACTGAATATTGAACAAAGCGGCCTGGCTGATACAACCCCGGTGGATAAATATGACCGGTTTGCAAATGAATTCAAAATAGTGGATATGCTCGGCAATGTAATGGAATGGACGTCAGACACCCAGATACCGCCTGCATTGCCTGGTTCTTCAATCCGGTACAATATAGCCAAAGGCGGGGCATGGAATTCAGGGGATAATGTGACAATCAGCTCAAGAGCGTTGTTTAAACCGGGATTTACTTCAAATACCATAGGCTTCAGATGTATTTCTGAGACAGCTTTATGAAAGATAAAACATGGATGAACTGATTCAGCAATATCTTGATTTTCTTACCATAGAAAAAGGCCTGTCAGAAAACAGCCTTATGTCATATTCTGCGGATTTGTCACAATTTGTCGATTTTCTTGAACAAAACCATATCACTGCCCTTGATGAACTAGATGCAACAACCATTCTTGCATGGCTGGTCGATTTATCTGCCAAAGGCCTGAAACCGGGATCAAGGGCAAGGCATCTGATTGCTGTGCGCGGCCTTTACAAATTTCTGGCCAATGAAAAATTGATAACCCGAAACCCCGTAAACCACATAGATATTCCCAAAACCGGGCTGGCCCTTCCAAAAACCATGACAATCACTGAAGTTGCAAGGCTTATTGATGCACCGGGAACTCAAACTCCAAGGGCACTCAGAAACACTGCCATGCTGGAAATCATGTATGGTACAGGACTGAGGGTTTCAGAGCTTATCAGAATAAAACTCCAGGACATAAATCTTGCCGCCAATTTCGTCAGGGTGATGGGCAAAGGCTCAAAAGAAAGAATCATACCCATGGGGTCAAAGGCAAGAACGGCAACAGAACAATGGATTGAACATGGCAGACCTGCCATGCTGAAAAATATTTCATCTCCCTATCTGTTCATTGCAAGAAAGGGGCGTCCCATGACAAGGCAGGCTTTCTGGAAAATTATCAAAAAATATGCGCTTGAAGCCGGGATTTCAAAAAATATCACTCCACATACCTTAAGGCATTCCTTTGCCACCCATCTGCTTGAGGGAGGGGCTGATTTAAGGGCAGTCCAGACCATGTTAGGGCATTCTGACATATCAACCACCCAGATATATACACATATTTCCAAAGAATATCTTATCCGCATGCATGAAAAATATCTGCCCCGAAGATAATTAATCATTTGATTTCATTTTCCAATCAGGGTATTATTTTCCAGATTCCTGATCAGAAGAAGAATAAAAACTCTGCAGCTGGAGGATCTGCCTCCATAACAACCAACACAGATTGTCAGTATGACTGGAAACCTTTATTTCATCTGTCGCAAATTTATACTTATCTGCCTGTTTGCTGTCATAAGTATCATGGGAATGTGCAATGAACAGGCTCAGGCAGCAATTGTACATATATCTTCACATGACAGAATCATTCCCAGGTCATATAAAATACATGAAGGCAGCCTGAAAGATAAAGGAATTGCCCTTGATCTTTCCGTAAACAGCGCCAGGTTCAGGCCTTTCAATATTTACTCTCCCCTTCCCGACAGCCTTCGCATGGACAGTGTGCTGACTTTTAAAACCGATTTCACCATTCCTGTATCCATAAAAAAAATTCCACTTGCCATATTTATTCCGGCAGTTGCATATCCCATGGAAATAAGAATTAACAGGCATCTTGTCTTTATCTGCGGTACAATGGCCAGGGGTTACGAGTTCAACAGATATTTCGGAGAAATGCAGTTTATTCCCGAGACAGTTCTGAATCCCAATGGTGTCAATCATCTGTCAATACAGATAATGCCCGGAAGAACAAAACAGGCCCTTCCTGAAATATGTATAGGCGGGTACAAAGATCTCAGCCTCAGAACAGCATGGTACAATATTGTCCATTATTATCTGGTTTTTGCCTTTTCATCTTTAAGTGTTTTTCTTTTCATGATGTTCACCATATTGTGGATGGGCACAGGATCAAAAAACGGCTCACTGATCTATTTTGCCCTCACATGCCTGCTTTTCAGTGGAGGATATCTTTATATGCTGATTCCCGACAATACAGCAGACAGCCTTGTCATGTGGAAAATATCCAGATTCTGTTTCACAGCCTCCATTGTTACCATAATTCTCTTTATCCTTGATTTTATTGGCAAAAAAAATTTTTATTCCAAAAAATCAGTAAACCTGGCAGCAATTGGAATTGTTTTTATATTTGCATTCCTTTATCTGTCCCAGAACAACAGATATGAAGTAAGACAGATTTTTAAACTCTGTTCAAACATCGTGATAAGGCCGGGATTGATCATAATTCCGATTGTGCTTCTGGCAGAATCCATCAGAAAAAAGAAAATTGAACTGTTCATTATTTTTACGGCTTTCTCAATTACAGCCATGACTGCGGTAAGGGATTTGATTTACGCTCAGACATACCAGAATGTTGAAATATTATGGCTTCCTGCCGGTTATACAATACTTGAAACCGCAATTATCATTGTTATAGCTCTGGCTCAGAAAAACTTGTTCAATATTATTGAATCCCAGAAAAAACAATTGGAAATCATCAATGCGGATCTCATGAGTGAAAAGCGCAGATCAGAAAAACTGAATCTTGCAAAAACCCGTTTTCTGGCCAATATGAACCATGAAATGAGAACACCCATGAATGGAATCATAGGAATGATCAGGCTGCTGCTTGACACTGACCTTGATCCGGAACAAAGGGAATATGCTGTTACAGCACGGAAAAGTTCTGAATCTCTGCTGAAAATGATCAATGATATACTGGATTTTTCCAAAGCCTGCTCAGGAGAACTTGACCTTGATCCCATTGATTTTAATATACATGCCATGCTTGAAGAATTTCTTTCAGAATTCAGAAAAGAAGCTGAACGCAAAAAACTGAAATTTATATTCTCAACAGACCCTCTCATACCTGATTTTGTCAGGGGCGATCCCGGACGGATACGCCAGGTTCTGACCTGTCTTATAGGAAATGCAATCAAGTTTTCCGATGCAGGCACAATAAATGTGGGGATTCATCTTCAAAAAAAATCTGTTGGACAGGTTGCAGTCATGTTTTCCGTTTCAGACACAGGCATTGGTATTGAACCGGAAGACCAGCAGAATCTGTTTGACAATTTCACCCAGGTTGATGATTCAGACAAAAGAAAATACGGAGGAACAGGAATAGGCCTTGCCATATGCAAACAAGTCGTTGAAATCATGGGCGGAACCCTGAATGTTGAAAGCGCGCCAGGAAAAGGCTCGACATTCAGTTTCACCATTATGCTTGAAATATCAGACAGGCGTATTTCACAGTCTGCAAAAGCCGATATCAGCGGAGTGAAATTACTGTATATTGAAGATGACAGGCCCACTTCCGGACTTCTCCTGCCCAGGTTCAGATCATGGAAGATAAATTGTCATTGTGTGCAGACAGCTTCAGAAGCCATGAAACTATTGTACAGTGAAGCTGATAAGGGAAGGCCCTTTGAAATTGCAATCTTCAGTTCGGCAATGCCTGATATGAACGGTGCCATGCTGGGCAGGAAAATCATATCCGACGCAAGGCTCAGAAACCTGAAAATGATCATGCTTGCTTCTGAAGGTAAACGGGGAGATGCAAAAAAATACAGAAAAATAGGATTTGCAGCCTATTTCTGCAAACCCGTGAATCCTGATGATATTTATGAGTGCTTAAGGCAGCTTGCCGGCAGGCCTTCTGTTCTGGGCGATATTTCACCGGATCTTATTACCCATCACAGCATACGGGAATATCAGGCAGGAATGAACGGTTTTGTCGGCAAACCAGTCAAATTGCAGACCATTGCAGCAAGTGTTCAAAAAGTGATAAAAGACTAAGAATTTATCTTTTTTGTTTGAAAAAATAATTGTGCATGATAATTGATACATACATATTCAGATATTTTAATTCGATGCGGGGGAAATAATGAAGTTTAATCGCCGGAATATTGCCATTGTGTTAGTAGTAATATCAGTCTGCCTGGCAGGCTGTCAGTCTGATACTGAAAAAAAAGAAACATTTTTCGAAAATGCATCAACATTCTATAAAAATAAGGAATACAAAAAATCCGAGATTGAGCTTAAAAATGCCATTCAGATGGACCCGAATTATATCAAAGCCTATCATTTACTGGCTAAGAACATGCTCAAACTGGGAGATATCCGGGGAGCATTTTCCGTATATAAAAAAATAGTCCAGCTTGATCCCAATGATCTGGAAGCCCAGCTCAAACTGGCTGAATTTCTTCTGCTCGGTAAAAAGACTCAGCCTGCAATGGAAAAAATTGTCCTGATTCTTGAAAAAGATCCCAAAAACATACAGGCCATGCTGATAAAGGCACAGATATTCATGCAAAAGCGTTTTTTTGACAAGGCTTTTAAGGTTTATCAGTCCATTATTGACATTGACCCTGAAAATATACCTGCTCTCCAGAACATGGCCAGGATTCATGCCATTGAAAAAAGGCCGGACAAAGCAGAAAAATTATTGCTTAAAACAGTTGAAATCAACAAAAAAAGCCTGGCTGTAAGAATGGCATTAATAGGATTTTATATAAGCCGGAAAAACATCAGGCAGGTAGAATATCAATTACATCAGGCAGTTAAAAATGCACCTGAAAATCCCAATGCACATATTCTTCTGGGCAATTTTTATTTCAACCGCAAACAAATCAAGCTGGCTGAGAACTCGTATCTTAATGCAATCAAAGTCGCGGGTTCTTCTGTAAAACCATATCTGACAATTGCAGGCTTTTACGAAAAAATAAAAAACAAGGCCAAATGCCTTGAAATGTATAATAAGGCACTTTCAATTGAGCCTGACAATGCAGGAATCAAAACAAGAATTGCGCGTTTTCACTATCGCAATAAAGATATTAAATCAGCACAGAAAATAATAGAACAGGTATTATCAAAACGCCCTAAATTCTATCCTGCCAAAATGCTTAAAAGTGAAATAATGGTTTTTCAAAAAAAATTCGACTCTGGACTGCAATTGCTTGAAGAACTTGAAAAGGAAGAACCAAAGGCATATCGCGTTTACTACTATAAAAGTCTGTGCCTGATCGGTACAGGAAATTATGAACAGGCAAAAAACGCCGCAGCCAAGGCAGTTGAATCAAATCCGGGATATTTCAAGGCCCGTATGCTTCTGGCTGATATATACCTGCATGAAAGGGATTATGAATCTGCAAATCACCAGGCTTCAACTGCCTTAAAACTTAACCCCAGAAATTACAGAGCAAGGCTTATCAGAGCCGGCGCATTGCTCGGCCTTAGAAAATTTGACAAGGCACAGGAAGATTATAAAAAACTTATTCAGCTTTATCCTGACAACCCTGTGGCGTATTACCGAATGGGTGTCATAAAATCCTTGTTAAAGGATTATGATTCTGCCCTTGATTATCTTAACAGGGCCTATGCAAGAAACAACAGGCTGCTGGATGTATTTGCACAGATTGTTAAAAACCATGTATTAAAAAAACAGTTTGCCAAAGCCCATCAACTATGTGAACAGCAGTTTAAAATATATGCTGACAACAAAAAACTTAAGGCAATAGTGCATAATATCGAAGCTGGTATATTTTTAACTGAGCGCAAAATCAACAGGGCAAAAACATCCCTGAACAAAGCCATAGAATTGTATCCTGATTATTTAGCCCCCTATGGGACACTTGCAAAAATCTTTCTTACGGAAAAAAACAAAAAAGGAGCAATCAGGCAATACCAGACCATCATCAAAAAAAATCCCAGACTTGTTTCTCCCTATATGATGCTTGGAAGCATATACGACAGCATGAAACAATTTGACAAAGCATCTGTCCAGTATAAAAAAGCCCTTGAAATAAACCCGGAATTTGCACCAGCTGCAAACAACCTGGCATATTACCTGGCAACCAAATCTGACCAGCTTGATGAGGCGCTGAGGCTTGCCAGAGTTGCAAAGGAAAAACTGCCTGAAGACCCTGGAGTAATGGACACTCTTGGACTGGTTTATTATAAGAAAGGGCTGTATGGAAATGCAATAAACGAATTTCTTGACTGCCTTAAAAAAATTCCTGATAATCCCGTTGTAAATTATCATCTTGGACTGGCTTATGAAAAAAAGGAAAAAAAAGACCTTGCCGTAAGAGCGCTCAAAAAAGCCTTGAAACTCAACAGCGATTTTGAAGATGCAGACAATGCACGGCAATTGCTTGCAAAGCTTGAAAAACCGAACTCATAACCATTTGCGGGATAATTCGACCTGCCCTTGACTTGTGCTGGATTAATATAATATTATAAATTCATACCGCATTCATTTTTCCGGATACAATCTGTCAGCAGAACATGGGACTGCTGGCTGTCCCTCTTGTTTTTTTATCTGCCAACCTGGGAGGTGTCGTATGAATGATTTTTTAAGAAATCTTCGAAGTGCCCGCAAAAAAAATCCCTCTGACCCGAAAAGAAATCTTGATGGTCATTATTATCCTCAAACAGACCGCCGTTATATACGGGACAGACGATCACATTATTCTGAAAATCTTGAAGCTCTTTTCAAATATCTTAAAGATGATTTTCTTATGCAGATTGGTGATAATGTATCTGACATAACACACCTCCTTGAAAAAATCCAATTGCAGAATTCCATGCGTATTGAAGCTCAGATACGTCAGTATAATGCTGTTGCTGTTTTTTTTGACAGCCTTAACAGGCTTATCAATTCCAAGGAAAGCACTCCGTCGTCATCTGAAGATTTAAAGGAAAAACCTGAAATTACAGCCAGCTATGCCTCAGGCACCCATTACACAAAAGACGAAATTCTTTCCATCATAAGAACAATGAGAGACCAGGGCTCAACCTTTGCTGCAATTGCAGAATATCTGGACCAAAGGAACATACCGACATTTTCCGGCAGAGGCAAATGGCATGCCCAGACAATACACAGGTTATGCAGATAAAACCTGTTATTTTCTTTTCAGACCCTTGCAGATAATTTTAAAAGCTGTTTTCAACGTAGGCTTGACAAAATCCTTCTGGTCATTCAGCAGTCTTTTTGAATCCACCCAGAGTACGATTCCGGCATATGATGCCCACAACACATCAGCCATTGCAACCGGATGCTCATCAATGAAAATACCCTGTTCAATACCCTGCTTTATTACATCAATAATAGCCCCATGGGCCAGGGCTGAATATTCTTTTATCTGCTGAAGAACTCCATCTGAGAGGTTTTTAAGGGGTTCTCCTGACTGGAGGTGAAACAGGTTGATCAGAATATTGGGATCATAATCATATACCCCGATAAAAACATCACGAAATTTTTCTATTTTTTCCTCCACTGAGATATCCTGGGTAACAACCTTCTGGACTTCATCTGCAAGGTGCTTTAAAATCTCAATGGAAAGAGAAGTATGCAGTTCCTCCTTGTTCTTGAAGTACAAATACAGGGTTCCGGGGCTGAGTTCAGCCTCTGAAGCAATTTCCTCCATTGTTGCCGAATTGAATCCCTTATTGGAAAAAACCTTTCTTGCAGCAGTGATGATCTCCATCCTTCTGCGCTCTTTTTCCCTTTGTTTACGCTCGTAAATGCCCATACTGCCCTCATTATTTTGTGAACACGATTCATAAAGTGATTGATATGATCAATACAGGAAAAAGCCAGGAACTGCAAGGAAAAGATTAAAATCTGATCAAATTTGTGATTGAATATTCCATATATCTTCTGCATATTCTCTGATTGTCCGGTCACTTGAAAAAACCGAGGTGCGTGCAATATTCAGAAGTGACTTGAGCCTCCATCCTGCCTGGTTCTGAAAATCCGCACCAATCCTGGTCTGGGCAGTGATATATGAATCAAAATCAGCGCAATGCAGATAAAAATCTCCCTGTTCAGCCAGGATACGAAAAACCGGAGTAAAAAGCCCTGGCTCTTTTTTACAGAACATATCTGACCCAATTGCCGTAACCACCCTTGCAAGGCGCCCGTCTTTTTCAAGGAACTGGCCCGGATTATATGAAGGCCTGATTTTTTCCACCTGATCAAGGCTAAGGCCGAAAATATACATATTGTCTTTGCCAACCTGTTCAAGAATTTCTATATTAGCGCCGTCAAGCGTGCCAATGGTAACAGCACCGTTCATGGCAAATTTCATATTACCGGTTCCGGAAGCTTCAGTCCCTGCTGTTGATATCTGTTCACTGACATCTGCTGCTGGTATAATCTTCTCAGCCAGGGAAACACGGTAATCCGGAATAAAAACAATTTTAAGGAACTGCCCTGCTTCAGGATCGTTATTAATAACCTCTCCGACATTATGAATCAGTTTGATTATCAGTTTTGCAATTGCATACCCCGGCGCTGCCTTGCCTGCAAAAATAAAGGTTCTTGCAGGGCCTGTATATTCGCCGTTTTCCTTTAATGTCAGGTAAAGATGAATTATGTGCATGATATTTAAAAGCTGGCGCTTGTATTCATGTATTCTTTTGGCCTGAATATCAAACAGAGAATCCGGGTCAACCTTTTGAAATGCAGTTTTGCTGATGACCCTGGCAAGCCTTTTCTTGTTTTCAGATTTGACTTGTGCCAACCTGGCCATGAAAGCCTTATCGCCGGCAAAATCTTCAAGTTCTCTGATTCTTTCAAGATCTGATATCCATCTGTCTCCTATTGCATCGCAGATAAGCTTTGACAGGCCCGGGTTGCATGCTGCAATCCAGCGCCTGGGAGTTACTCCGTTTGTCTTGTTGTTGAACCTTTCCGGATAAAGACGGTAAAATCCAGGCACAAGCCTTGTTTTAACAAGGTCAGAATGAATTTTTGATACTCCATTGACTGAATGACTGCCCAGGATGGCGAGATTGGCCATTCTGACCTGTTTTTCATCACCATCCTCTATAATTGACAATTCAGGAATCAGGGATTCAGCGGCTTTACCTAAGTTTGACCTTATTTCATCAATAAACCTGCGGTTTATTTCGTAAATTATCTGCAAATGTCTTGGAATCACGCGCTGCATGATATTGACCGGCCATTTTTCAAGTGCTTCTGGAAGCAGTGTGTGATTTGTGTATCCAAAAACCCTGACCGTGATTTCCCATGCCTTTTCCCAGCCCAGCCCGTTTTCATCAACCAGAATTCTCATCAATTCAGCCACAGCCAGGGCAGGATGGGTATCATTGAGCTGAATCGCCATTTTTTCATGCATGCTTTCAAAATCAGAATGTTTTTTCCTGTAAACCCTTATGATATCCCTGATGGAACAGGCAACCAGAAAATATTCCTGGAGAAGGCGCAGTTCCCTGCCTGCTTCCTTTGAATCAGACGGATAAAGAATTTTTGTAATGGTTTCAGATTTTATCTTGCTTTCCACTGCCCTGAAATAATCACCTTCATTGAAGATCTGCATGTCAAAATCTTCAGATGCCCAGGCAGAAAAAAGTCGCAGCCGGTTTACTGTCCTGCCTCCATAGCCTGTGATCAATATGTCATGGGGCCTGCCAATTATCAAGTGCCAGTCTGTCCACATGGGATTATACTCTCCATTCCTGTCCCTGGTATCTTCAACCTTGCCGTAAACAGGAATCATACATTTAATTGCCGACCTTCTAACAAGCCACGGAGAAGAGTGATTGGGCCAGTAATCAGGTTTTTCCTTTTGATATCCATTGACAATAACCTGCCTGAACAGGCCGTAATCATAATTGATTCCATAACCGAATCCCGGCATGTCAAGACTTGCCAGAGAATCCAGAAAACATGCTGCAAGCCTGCCAAGCCCTCCGTTACCAAGAGCGGGGTGATGTTCTTCCTCCAGAAGATCCTCAAGTTCGATGCCTTTTTTTCTTAAAAATTCAGCGGTCTTATCATAAATCCCAAGATTCATCAGATTCTGGGCAAGAAGCCTTCCTGTGAGGAACTCCATTGAAAGATAATAAAGGCGTTTGGGATCCCTGGCTTTATAGCGTTCATTTGTTTCAAACCGTATATCCATGAGGAAATGGCGCACTGCCACGGAAACAGCATTCATAAGATCAAATTTTGTGGCATATTCAAGCTTTTTGCCAAGGGTGTATTTAATGTGATGGTTAAAACTTGTTTCAAAATTTGTAAAATCAAAGTAAGACATGCATCCTCCCTGCGATTGATGATTATATGGCCTTAAACTGCAAAATGATTTCTCTGAGGTGTTGGAATTCCTTACACTTTATAGCATTTTCCATGCAGTATTAAAACTTTTAATGCCCTGAAAACAATTCTGTGATAAGATAGCTATGTTTTAATTAATATATAATGGAGAACAATATATGCCGAAAACAAACTACTGGGCCGACAACTACGTGCACAAGCTCACCAGTGCCAAACAGGCCCTTCAGCACATACAGCCCGGACAAAGGGTTTTCATCGGATCGTCATGCGGAGAGCCCCAGCACCTTGTAAAGGAATTATCAGAGCTTTCCATGCATTTCACTGACCTTGAAATTGTAAGGCTGCTCAGCGTTGAAAACAGCCCTCTTACACTCATTGCCAACAAATCGCATTCCCAGCAGTTCAATATAAGATCATTTTATCTTGGTTCCTCAGCTCCCAAAAAAATCAGGCGGAACAAAAGATTTACCACTCCAATAAATCTTTCACAGATACCCCATCTGTTTAAATCAAGAATGATGCCGGTGAATGCAGCTCTGATACAGACCTCTCCTCCAGATGATTTCGGATGGATGAGTCTTGGTGTTTCCGTTGACATAACCCTTGCTGCATGCGAATCTGCCGATATGGTAATATGCCAGGTAAACCCCAATATGCCAAGGGTTTTAGGCAGAAGCTTCATACATGTAAATGATGTGGATCATATTATAGAACATGAAGAAGATCTGCTGACAATACAGCCTCTTCCGGAAACCGAAGCTGCCAATACAATTGCAAAGCACATTTCAAGGCTGATTGATGACGGATCCACTCTTCAGGCAAACCTTGGAGTCACAAATGAAGCCATCATGCTCTGCCTGTCTGAGAAAAATGACATAGGAGTGCATTCACAATTCTTATCAGACGGGCTGATGCGTCTTTTTTCAATGGGAGTCATCACCAATAAAAAAAAGGGGTTCAACAATGGCAAGCTTGTGGCAGGAACTGCTGTGGGCTCAAGCCTGCTATATGAATTCATAGATGACAACCCTTCAATTGAATTTTATCCTTCTGATTATATAAACAACCCCACCATTATAGCGAAAAACAATGCAATGGTATCCCTTAACACGGCAATGGCAATAGACCTGACAGGCCAGGTTGCGGCCGATGCCCTTCCATTCAACAATTATACGGGTATCAACGGCCTGCTGGATTTCACAAGGGGTGCTGCAATGTCAAAGGGAGGAAAATCCATACTGATGCTGACATCAACTTCAGACCACGGCACAAAAAGCCGTATAGTCCCGCACCTGTCTGATATTGCAGTTGTCGTACCAAGGGGCGATGTGCAATTTGTAGCGACAGAATACGGTGTTGTGAACCTTTTTGGCAAAACTCTCCAGGAAAGGGCCATGGCTCTGATAAGCATTGCACACCCTGATTTCAGAGATGAATTATTTGCAAAGGCCAAGGAACTTGATCTGATAGATATCAGCAGAAAATTCAAAAATGCCATAAAAAGTGTTTATCCCCTGAAATATGAAGAAACCATTACTATCAACGGGATTCCCATAATGTTCCGCCCTGCAAAACCCATTGATGAGAGAGGCATACAGGAACATTACTATACAATGAACAGAGGCGATATTGTATCAAGGTTTTTCCATGAAAAGAAAAGCTTTGTACACGACCAGATTGATACCACCTTTGAAATAGATTATATAAATGATCTCACAATCGTGGCCACCATTGGCGAGATAGGTTTTGAAAAAATCATTGCAGTTGGTGAATATTTCAGAAATTCCATAATCAATATGGCTGAAATAGCATTTTCAGTGTCAAGGGAATACCAGCACATGGGAATTGCAAAAATCTTGCAGAGAAAACTTGCAAAAGCTGCCATGGACAACGGTATCAAAGGCCTTGTCGCCTATACTTCCCCTGAAAACAGAGGCATGAAAAAGCTGTTTCATAATCTGCCGTATAAAATCAGGCAGGAAAAGGATGATGACATGATCATCCTGAGCTGCCTGTTCTCAGAGCCCCGTGACAAGGAAGATGAAAAAGAATAAAAAAACTATTTTTTTTCAAGCAGTGCCACGGATTCAATGTGATATGTATGGGGAAACATGTCCACGGGCTGAACTTGTTTTATACGGTAAACCCGGGACAGCATTTCAAGATCCCTTGCAAGGGTTGCGGGATTGCACGAGACATATACAATTCTATCAGGGCACATTGAAATAACCTGAGCCACAACATTCTTGTGCATCCCAACCCTGGGAGGATCAATAATCATGACATCAGGCCGGTATTCCAGGGCAGGCAGCACATCTTTAATGTCGCCAAGCATGAACCTGCAGTTTTCAATGCCATTCAGTGCTGCATTCTGGTTTGCATCTTCCACTGCACTTTTAACTATTTCAATTCCATAAATCATTGCTGCTGACCCTGAAAGCCAGATGGGAATGGTACCTGTACCGGAATACAGATCCGCAACAATCTCCCTGCCTGTCAGGCCGGCATATTCAGCCACCTTGGCATATAATTTTTCACAGGCTCCTGTATTGGTCTGAAAAAACGAATTTGCAGAAATTTTAAAAATAAAATTTCCCAATTTTTCCTTTATATGATCTTTCCCGTACAGGCATATTTCCTCTTTTCCCGTTGAAACCCCTGATCTGGCATCAGTGACATTGTTCATTACAGATTCTATCTGCGGATATTTCCCGCCAAGCAGTGCGGCAAGCTTTTCCACCTCATCATCATGCCTGTACTTTGTCACAATATTGACCATCCATGTGTCATGGGCAGCAGAATGCCTCAGCATGAGAAAGCGCCAGAATCCTTCATGGGTTTTAAGATCATATGCAGGCAGGCCTGATGTTCTGATGAAATTCCTTACATCTTCCAGGATCAGATTGCCAAGGCCGGGCATGATATGGCACTCCTTTATATCAATAACCTTGTCAAAGGTGCCTGGCACATGAAGGCCGATTCCAAAATCCTTTCTGATCTTTTCATCTTCAAGCTCGTCCGGCAGAAGCCATCTGCGGGAAGAGCAGGAAAATTCCATTTTATTTCTGTATTCAAATATCCTGTCTGATCCCATAACATCCATTACAGGCACATTTTCAAGCCTGCCGATATGGGAAAGGGATTCCATGACATGATTCTTTTTATATTCAAGCTGAATCCCATAATCAATCTGCTGCCATTTGCATCCTCCGCAGAAATTGCAATACCTGCATTTACCTTCCCTTCTGAGGGGGGAATCCTCAATTATTCTGATCAGTTTCGCTTCTGCCCAGGATTTCTTTTTTTTTGTTATTTTTGCAAATACACGGTCACCTGGAACGCACCGATCAATGAAAACCGGGAACCCTTCAGGCTTTGCAAGCCCTTTGCCCCCAAAGGCAAGGTCAACAATTTCAAGCTCATAAGCTTTTCTTTTTTTTATTGTCATAATATATATCTTTGTTTGTACGGATAAATTTTTCAAAGGTTTGCCAATATAAATATTTTATGGGATAAAAACAAGATATGAAAAAAAATACATATGATATTGTTTTCAGGTCAGACGGTTTCAAACTAAAGGGGAGGCTTCATCTGCCCGGGACAGACAAACCTCCGCTTGTGGTGGGTTCACACGGACTTGAAGGGTCCATGGAATCTGCAAAACAAAAAGTCATGGCAAATATTCTTGTCAGGCACGGCATTGCATTTTTCAGGTTTGACCACAGGGGATGCGGCAGAAGTCAGGGAAACTTTGAGACAGATACCAGCCTTGAAAAAAGGACAGAAGATCTTGTCAGTGCTGTCACCCATGTTATGGGACTTGAAAAAACAAACAGGAAGCTGGCTCTTTTCGGATCAAGCCTTGGTGGAGCAGCCTGCATCAATGCATGGCACAGGCTGAAGCTTATGGAGCCTGATATAAAACTTTGCGGCGCAGTGATCTGTTCTGCTCCCGTCAGAACCGCAACAATAAAAAGAATCCCCACCGGGCCCACTGACAGGCGCCCTGCCCTGCCGCTCAGTTTTTTTGAAAAAAACCTTTTATTCGACATAACTCCCAGGGCATCAGAGCTTTTCAATGTATTGATTTTTCACGGAGACGCAGATCAGACCGTGCCGGTTTCCAATGCATTGGATATCCATGAAGCAGCACAGGAACCCAAACGCCTGATCATTCACAAAGACGGGGATCATCAGATGACATCCAGAAAAGATCAGGTGGAATTTGAAAAACAAAGCATAATCTGGTTATCAAAATGCTTTGATGGTGCTGATAATCTGCCGTCTTAAAAGACCGAGTGCTGCAATGGCAAAAATTTTCTTGTTTTTCAAACGCTCGTCAAACAGGAATTTATATGTCCGTGAAATGGTGGCACCCGGCCCTGCAACCGCAACACAGACCATGCCGACAGGTTTTTCAGCAGTTCCGCCGCCAGGCCCTGCTATACCTGTGGTTGAAACGGCAAAATCAGCACCGGCCACAGATTTTGCACCTTCAGCCATTTCACGGGCAGTTTGTTCATGAACTGCACCGAATTCAATAATTGTCTGCCTTTTTACATTCAGGACATTTATCTTGGCCTCATTTGAGTATGTAATCCCTGAAAACAGGAAATAATCAGAACTGCCTGCAACATCGGTTATCATGCTGGATATCAGGCCTCCTGTACAGGATTCCGCAACAGCAAGGGTTTTTCTGCACTCAGAAAGAAGCCTGCCAACTTCCTGTGCCATGGTCAGCCCCCTGTCCGATATGACCCAACGCCCGATCCTGTCAATTACCCAGTTTAAAGCTTCATCAAGGTCAGCACGCCCTGTCAGTTCTTGTTCAGATGTGTTGAAATCCATGAGTTTGACTTCAATCATGGGAAAATCAGCCCTGAAACCCAGGGTAATGCCTGGAAATTTTTTCTCAAAATCCTTAAGTTTCCAGCCTGCCTTTGATTCAGTAAGGCCAAATATACTCAGCCGCTTTATCCTGATATTATTCTTCAGGCTGAAGTTTTCTGCCAGAATATTTTCTACACTGGATTCAAACATTGATTTCATTTCACGGGGCACACCCGGCATGAAAAAGAACATGCACCTGTCTATGACAATATAAAATCCAGGAGCTGTTCCGTTGTGATTGACCATCACATGGGAGGCAGAAGGCAGCACAGCCTGTTTTTCATTTTCCCTGTTCAATTCAAATCCCCGGCCTTCAAAATAGGATCTCATGGATTCAAGTGCTTGATGATTAAGCTCAAGGGCACATCCTGCAGCTTTTGCACATGCAGAAGCGGTCAGGTCGTCCATAGTGGGGCCGAGCCCGCCCGTGACAAAGCAGATATCAGCCTGAACCGAAATTTGTTTTATGGCCGCGGCAATGGCATCAATATCATCACCCACTGTCAGGGTTTTTTCAACTTCAATGCCAAGCTCCCTGAGCTTGGCACACAGAAATGCGCAATTGGTGTCTGTGATATCCCCTAGAAGCACCTCATTGCCGGTTGTAAGAATCTGAGCCTTCATAACCTGTCTGTTTCCTCCAGATCAAAAAAAGCCGCATGGTTGGATGAGAAAAATGCAGGATTCCTGCGGATATGGCCTCCTGCTGCCACCTGTTTTTTAAATACCTTGTCAATGAAATGCTTGACCTTTTTCCTTTCCCAGCCTTCGGGATGGACAAAATTCAGATACAATGAAAGATCACCATGATAAAATTCATATGTCTCAAGGTCCTCAGCATCTTTGCTGAATCTTGGAAGATTGAATACAGCAAGATTCAGATAATCAATAAAATCTCTGTGATCTTTCACATAATCAAGGGTTTTGAATGCAGCTTCCTGATTTTCATAGCTTGTGCCGAATAAAAGATAAACAAAGGTTAAAATACCGGCATTATGCAGATTTTTAAGCGCAGCAGATGCCAGGCCAAGATCAGTTCCCTTGTTCATTTTATCAAGCACTGCCTGGTCTCCTGACTCAAGCCCCAGTTTAAGCATTCTGCATCCTGATTTTTTAAGCTCATGGCAGAATAGGGAATCTGAAAATTCCTTTTCAAACCTTACAAAACCATACCAGTCAAACCTGAACCTTTCCTTTGACAAAGCCTTCAGAAAGGCCGGTGTCACTGCATTGTCAATGAAATGGACATGATCGGGCATGTATTTTTCATCTATAATCTTAAGATTATCAAGAATTTTTGGTGCCCGCATTGAATTATAGGGACGGATTTCCGCCTTTTCAGGGCAGAAATTGCATTTGCTCCAGTAGCAGCCTATGGAAGCCCTGAAAGGCAGAACAGTGCCCGGAGAAAGATAAAGATCAGGTTTAACAAAATCATAATCAGGCACATAATGGCGCCTGGTTATGCCCGGTTTTCCAAGCAGTTCCAGCAAAGGCTGTTCACCCTCTCCTCTTATACAGACATCTATAAGGCTCTCAAAGGGGTCATTGTAATCAGGCCGGCTCATCCACGAAGAAATAAGCCCCCCGCCCATGACAATTTTCATTCCCTTAAAATTATCCTTTATCCATCCTGCAAGTGCAAAACTCACAAGGGCCTGATTCAGATAGCAAAGTGAAATTCCAATCCAGTCATTGTCACAATCCTCCAGTTCGGATCTGAGCCTGTACTCAAAAAAATCATAAAATGGATTTTCCCTGTAATTCTCCGCACTTTTCAAAAGATCCCTGCTGTTGACCGAGGAAAGCCTGAAATCTGAATAATCACTCAGAGTGATTCTGAACCTGTTTTGATCAGACCCAAGGGATACAAGCCTGTTCAGGTCGTAGACACGCTGATTATACCTGTCCATGTTTCTGTACAGTTCAGGGGTTTTAAGATCCTGTATTATCTTATCCCTGTTTTTCAAAGCTCTGCGCGACCATGAATCATCAAAATCAGACTCATTCACTGAATTGGCAAGATACAAGAGCCCTTCAATATTTGCATCAATAACCCTGCATGAAAATCCCTGCTCCTTTAAGGCGGCAGACAGAAGAGCCACACCTGCCGGCGGTTCACAGGGCTTTGCAACAGGCGGAAAAATCAGTATCATAAATCAATATCCTGTTTAAAATAAACACATGGGGTACAAGTTAGTATCATATCCAGACAAAATCATCAAAGCGGAAGACAGGTATAACGGCAAATGATTTAAAGATTCTTGCAAACAGACCCCTTGTTTATCATAAAGCTGAATCAAAAGATCCAGAGCGGTAGTCTGGCAAAATAAAAGATTGGTAACCTGTTACAAAAGTGATTTCAAAGAAATTTAAAAAGGCTGAACGCTAAACCAGCATTCAAAAGAGAGCTGCATAGATGTTAGATAATGGAACAGAAGTAGTAAAATTTCCTCATGGTCAAGAATGGGACTCAATTACCCGGTAGGCCATGAGGAAATTTTGCGGAGATAAACCAAGAGTTTCTTTTAAAAGAAAACGGCATCTTGCTTGACAGTTACCGTTTACAGGGCATCATTTCCAGCAGTAATTCGGCATTCGTCTTTATGCTATCCTTATATTTAAAGTTTCTTTCTGCTAACTCTTGCAAGACCGAGAATGCCAAGACCAAAGAGGAGCATTGTAGCTGGTTCTGGGACTGGGTCAAATTTATTTTCATTCACGACAATATTATCCCATACCGCTCTATTATCTACACCATAAGCCCTGAACTCCACAGATTGAAGCCCTATCCAACTATCTGACAAAGAAACGGTTGACCAACCACCAGTATTATTGAAAGTGGTTGAAATTGTACCACCTATCCCAAAAGTACCAGTCAATATAACCTGCGAAACAGGGTCTAGTCCTGAAACATAACCATTTGAAAACTCAAAAGATTGTAAAGAAAACAAATCATTATTCTGACTTTTTAATAAAAAACCGGATGTATTATTGCCAAAATTAGTCCAACTCAATAAACGTCCTGTTCCATTACCAGTCCAATAGGCTTCGTTATATCCAGCTGCAAGAGTGCCTAACCCATCGTCAGTTCTGCTTACATTATAACCATCTTCCGTTATTCCGTCTATCCAAAAATCAGTAGCAAATGAATCGAAATCAATAGTTACAGCACTTGCAACTCCAACAGCTAACACCAACAAGAAACCTATTAATAATACTCCAATTTTTTTCATAAAAAAGCTCCTTTTTTAAAACAATTAGTTTTTTACAACTGACCATCTTCCCACAAGATCCGTCGGTTTTTTATCCCTGCTTCACCACAGGTTTGACTTTTATCATCACCAAGAAAGCAACATTTGTGCCAGCAAGTCAGATAAATCAAAAATATTGTTAAATAGGCTTATTCAAAATTCATTAAAATATTGCTATTACATTTTTTACATATTTTTATTACGTTTTTTACATAGCCATTGTATTGTAGTAAATATTCATAGTACCGACTCATCTATATCAAATTCACATTCCAGATAGTT
>CAYUOB010000018.1:20997-31878 GCA_964446145.1 uncultured Desulfobacula sp. | reverse complement strand
AGTCAGAAGACCTGCCTGATAAAAATAGCGGGGATCTGTGTACGGCAATGCCGGAGCCCCTGAAAAATGGATCTTAAGGATAAAAAAGGGAAATCCCCGGATCGTAAGTAATTACGGTTCGGGGATTTTTGTTTTCCGGAGGTATGAAAAATTATTCAGATTCTGACACATGATTTTTTTCTGGCAGGCGCTGTATTTTATCTGGCCAGCCTGGTAATGATCATTGGAAAATCTGAGGCCTGGGCAGGTTATATTTTTCAGGCAGGCCTGGGCTGCAATCTGATATCTTTGATTTTGCGATACCAGTCATATTTTCCTTTTATCTCGCTTTACCAGACAGCTTTTTTTCTCCCTTTTACTGTGGGGGTGGCAGGAATTGTGATGCTGCCCCGTCTGAACCTGGCATGGATTTTACCTGTCAATATGCTGGCATGGACTGCCTGCTTTTTCCCAAATGATTTTTATCTGCCATTTATTCAGTCTCAAAGTATTTTTGCCCATGGTTTGTTTGTGTTTGGAATCATGGGCAGGACTCTGTTTCTTCTGGCTGGAACAGCAGGTGCAGCTTTTTTGATATATCCGGGAGAAAAAAAGCGTATTGCAGGCAGGTCAATGCTAAGATTTGTTCTGTGGGGATTTTTTTTCTGGACATTATCTGTTTTTTCAGGAGCTGTCTGGGCCTGGCTCGGATGGGGTTCTCCAATTGTATGGAATGACCCTCTGATCACCTGTACCATGGCTACATGGCTTTTATATGCATTTGTGCTCCATCTTGGCCTGACACGGTTTTCAGACCTGAAATCAAAGGCATGGTTTATTCTTTCTGCCTGTTTTTTCATGTTTTGTGTCAATTGCGTACTGGAGGCAGGCCCATTCAGATTTCCGGAGTTTCTGTCATGATCTTTGATATTATCAGACGTATCTGGCATTTTGCCGGCAGCATTAATGTCACCATGGCTGTCATGGGGGCAATGGTGGCAGATCTTGTGTGGGGCTATGCAATGCTCAGATATTATGGATCTGTATTCAGCCCCATCAATGATCTGGGCTTTGTGAGGTGGGCTTTAACCTGGGGAGCGGAATCGCCTGATAAAACAGCCTGGCTTTTTATACTGACCGGCCTTCTTGGCCTTCTTGCCGTTAATACCTTTACATGTACTACAGACAGGGTGATTCAGCTTGTACGAAGCCGCAGAGGATTTCAGAGTTTTTCAGCCCTTGTCATGAGGTTTGCCCCTCATGTCATGCATTACAGTATGCTTCTTATGTTTCTGGGATATCTTGTTTCATATATGTGTGCCTGGACATTACTGGGCCAGGTGGTTTTGCCCGGCAGAACAATTGAGGCAGGCAATACCCGCATAAGCCTTGAAAAACTTGAAATTGATTATTATCACGGTACGCGCATCGCCGGTATGAATAAAAGAGCCATTAAAGCAAGAGCATTTTTAAGGCTTGAATCGGAGGGAAAGGTAAAAACCTGCACCCTTGGATTCAATCGTCCTGTCTATTTTGAAGGAATGAGTATTCACCTGAAAAAAATTTCACCTGAAACAGCGTCCGGAAGCATGACAAGACAGAAATTCATTAGCCTGATTATAAAAAAGGACCCTGGATTATGGTTCTATTTTACGGGCATGTTTTTTTTTACTGCCGGGCTTTTCATGTATGTCCTGGCAAAGATAAGGAAAATTTTATGAAAATAGCAGCAAAGGTTATTCTGGTTGTATGTTCTGCCCTGGTCATGATTTGCGGGTGTTCCCGTGACAATGCAGACAAGGTGGCCGTGAACAGCACAAAAAAAGATACAGATTCCTTAAGCTTTATGAGCATAGGCAGTTTCAGCGTCAACCATCTTGCAGGCGGATATACAAGAGTCAGGGATGGGGCCGGCAGAACCCTTATTCTGGTGCCGAGAGGAAAGCCTGTGCCTTCAGGCTATAAGCCTTCTCAGGTGGTTTTTACCCCGGTCAGGCGTGTTGTTGCATATTCTTATTTTGATGTTTCAATTCTAAAAGCCCTTGGAGTGCTTGAAGATACCCTTACAGGGGTTGTGGAGCCAAAGGAGGACTGGGTGATCCCTGAAGTAAGACAGGGAATGGAAAATGGCCGTATAGCCTTTTTGGGCAGTTATTCAGCCATTGATTTTGAACGGCTTAAAAAATCACAGCCAGAACTTGTATTAACCTGGGATATGTCCATTTTGCCCATGCTGGATGAAATGAAAACACCTTGTGCCATAACAACAACTCCTGTTGCCATGTGTCTTGGCGCAAGAATGAAATTTGTAGGGTTTCTGGCTCCTTTTTTTAACAGGGAAAAACAGGCACAGCAATATTTTGACAGGGTTTCAGCTGCCCTTGAAAACATAAGGAAAACCACTGCAGGTTCAGGATATCACCCAAAGGTTATGTGGGGGGATATTTATGAAAAAAGAGTGCTGGTTGAGCCTGGAAATGCATGGGTGGGTGAACTTGTGGAACTTGCATTGAGCGATTATCAGTTTGATGATGTGTTCGGGGCGTCCTGCATTGAAATCAGCCTGGAAAGATTTTTGTATTCCGGCAGGGATGCAGATATATTGTTTACCTACAGAACACCTGAAAACGGTGCAAGTTCCAGGGAAGCCCTTGCACGGGCAAACCCCATGCTGGCCGGGGTAAAGCCCCTGAAACAGGGAAGGGTCTATTCTCCGTTGGCAAAATATGCCCAGTCCGGCGACAGACTGGATGAAATCCTGACAGATATTGCAGCAATTCTTCACCCGGAATGTTATCCCGGCCATAAACTCAGCTATTTCAGGGAGCTGCCTGCACATGACCCGCTGCCTGTCCGGAAACACCATAACAGACAGGAGGGAAAAAAGACAAAATGACAACAGCTGTTTTCACGTGTAAGGACAATGCCGGAGCTGCATACCGCCGCATGGGACAGCGCAGGGCAGTTACATATACCGTATTCTGCGTTATCCTTACATGCATTATTGCGCTCAATATCATGAAAGGGTCTGTTTCCATATCCTTTGGCGAGCTTGTTTCAATCCTGGCACATCATGATACCTCAGGCATCAATGGATTCATTGTCTGGAAAATACGGCTGCCACGTGCCCTTGCATCGGCCCTTGGCGGCGGTTATCTTGCAGTGGCAGGGCTTTTGCTCCAGGTCTTTTTTAACAATCCCATTGCAGGCCCCTTTATTCTGGGCATTTCTTCTGGAGCCACCCTTATGGTTTCCCTTGTGATGCTTACCGGCATTACGCTTGGATTCACGGCACTCAATCCTTTTATGTCCACACTGGCCGCCTTTATGGGAGCATACGGGGTCATGATGATTGTTATGGCAGTTGCAGCCAGGGTGAAAAATACAATTACACTTTTGATAGTCGGGCTTATGACAGGATATCTGTGTCATGGCGTGACCAGTGTATTAATGGCTTTTGCGGAAAAAGAACAAATCAAGGGCTTTGTTCTCTGGCAGCTTGGCAGCTTTTCAGGATTCAGATGGAGTGAGATTCAGATCATGCTCATTGCAGGAGGGCTTATCTGTCTCTTTGTGTATGGGCTTGCCAAGCCTTTGAATGCCTTTCTTCTGGGTGAGGAATATGCAGCTTCCATGGGAGTGAATATAAGGGTTTTTAAAATACTGATTTTGATGGTTTCATGCGCCCTTGCCGGAATGGTCACATCGGTTGCAGGCCCGGTGGCTTTTGTGGGGCTTGCAGTTCCTCATATGGTGAGGCTTTCCTTTGCCACGGCAGACAACAGGGTGCTTGTGCCGGGCTGTATCCTGGCAGGGGCTGTTATTACAGGGCTGTGTGATTTTGTGGCCAGGATGGTGTTTTCTCCTGTGGAGCTTCCCATCTCTGCAATTACTGCCTTTTTCGGGGCTCCTGTTGTCATAACCCTTGTTCTGAAAAGGAGAATGACATTATCATGAAAACAGATCCTTTGCTTCAGACCTGTACACTTGGGGTGGGATACGGGAAAAAACAGATTCTGTCCCATGTGGATCTGTGTTTTTTTGCAGGTGAATTCGTGTGTCTGCTGGGCCCCAACGGAGCCGGCAAAACCACCCTGCTCCGCACCCTTTCCGGCCACCTTGCTCCGCTTGAGGGAAAGGTGATTCTTGATGGCAGGGATTTGAGTTCATTGAAATCCGGCCAGCTTGCCCGCAGGATGTCAGTTGTGCTCACCGTAAAAACCATGCCTGCTCTGTTCCGTGTTTATGATTTTGTGGCAATGGGGAGATATCCCCATACTGCCTGGACCGGCAGGCTTGCAGAGCATGATGATGCAGTTGTAATGGAAGCTCTGGCACTGGTCGGAGCAGAAGACCTGGCCTTCAGGGATATAAGCAGGTTAAGTGATGGAGAAAGGCAAAAGGTGCTTATTGCAAGGGCACTTGCACAGGAACCGGATATAATGCTGTTAGATGAACCCACAATGCATCTTGATCTGAGGCACCGCATGCAGATAATGGGCATTCTCCAGACCCTGTGCCGGGAAAAGGGCATATGTGTGGCAGCCTCCCTGCATGATGTGGAAACAGCAGCCAGGGTGGCAGACCGTGTGGCACTTGTAAAGGATGGCGGCATAAAAGCATTTGGGCCGCCCGAACAGGTCATGGACAAAGATGCTGTATCCTTTCTTTATGATTTTACCAATGCGGGGTTTGACCCTGTTCTGGGCAGCATAGAAATCAGCATGCCGCCCTGCACCGGAATAAAAGTGTTTGTAATCGGAGGCATGGGCAGTGCATCGGTTCTTTTCCGGCTTCTTGTGCGGAAAGGATTTGAAGTTGTGGCAGGGGTACTTTTGAAAAACGATATTGACTGTTTTGTGGCAAGATCCCTTGGGATCAACTGTATTGTACAGGATACGGTATTGGGTGACGGGATTGAACAGGCATGCGAAATGTTTGACTCCTGTGATTTTGTAATTGATGCCGGCTTTGAATTTAATGATCTTACTATGCATGGCATGGACCTGATATGCCGGGCGCTTGAATCCGGGAAAACATTGGTGTGCCTTGGTAGAGACAGAAAAAGAATTATGGAGGAGATAATGCAGGCAGGGGCTGGTAAAATCAGGGGGTCAGATATTGTGTATTGTGATGACGAAACCTGTGTTGCCGGGATACTGGAAGAAAAAATGAGAGAAAATAAGACCGGAACTGTGTAAGCATGCCGGGTTTTTGTCCTTCATATCTCATACTCATGCTTACAAGGCGCTGTAATATGTCCTGTCCGTACTGCTATCTTGGCGAAAACAGGCGCAGTCCTGGAGCAGGGCCAGAAGCTGACATGCCTGGTGCTGTTATAGATCGGGCTGTCAGCCTTGTTTCCGGGGCAAAAGAAAAAATTCATGTGCAGATTTCAGGCGGAGAGCCGTTTCTTGTACCTGAACTTGTGGAGCATGCAGCTGCAAAAGTGCGGTCTGACCTGCCCGAGGCCACAATCGGGATTCAGACCAATGCCAGCCTCATTAATGCAGATGCAGTTGATCTGATCCGCAGGTTCGATATTCAGGCAGGGGTCAGCCTTGATGGAGAGCCTTTAATTCAGGAACAGGCAAGGGGCTGTTCACAGGCCGTGTTTAAAGGTATCTGCATGCTGGAAAATTCAGGTATTGATTTCACTGTTACAACTGTGGTGACTGCCTTTAATGTCACGGCACTTCACAGGCTTGTTCTTCTGCTGTCGGGATTTTCATGTGCACTGGGCATAGGACTTGATCCTGTTGTCATGAAGGGCGATGCCGTGCGGAACGGTATCTGCGCACCAGATAAGGACATGATGGCAAAGGGTATTGAATTGATGATGAAAACCCTTGACAGGGTCAATGCAGTAAGAAAAAGGCCTCTTGTGATAAGGGAAATGCAGCGCCTGAAACATGGACGAAACCTTAAGCCCGGCCAGGGCCGAAAAAGTTTCTGCCATGCAGCCCGTGGAACAAGCCTTGCAGTTACACCGGATGCAGATATGTATCCATGCACCCAGACAGCTTTTGACCCTGATTTTTTTCTGGGCAGCCTTAATGGGTTCCATGGCAGGATATTGGCGTCAGAGCCTTTGATCCGGTCCATGTGCCTTGAGTGTGAAATGGATGATGACTGCCCGGGAGAATGTCCCGGCCGTCTGCATTACAACAGAAAAACATATCCAGAGATTGGGTGTGCCATGTACAGAGCCCTTAATACCGGGACAGGCACCACGAACCAGTACTGCCCTGTCCTGAAGGAGAATTTTATATGAAACCTTTTACACTTGTGTATTATTCTGCCACATCCATGGAAATATCTTCATTGTCAGCCGGGTTTGACCGGTTTACCGAAGCAGGCGGCAGGGCAGAGGTTCATGCAAGAACCCAGACCCAATTGTTTGACACCAGCAGAATCAAAGCTTTTGCAGAACTGGTCAGAACAGCGGATGTGGTGATAATTTCCCTTCACGGCGGAAGGGATTCATGCCCAGGGTTTGATGATATTGTCAATTGTTCTGGTGAAAAAACATGGGTTCATGTCCAGCCTTCAGGCGGTGATGAGGATGGAGCAGAACTTGCAGAACGCTGGTCAACCGGATTTGGAACCGTCTCCTGGGATATGGTTTATAAATATATTCATTATGGAGGGCCGCTTAATTTCAGGAACCTGCTTTTTTTTCTGGGGCATATTGCTGAACATGGATCAGAGCCTGACAATTCCGGGTGTGAGCCTCCTGTGCCCCTTCCCCATGAAGGTATATATCATCCTGATTTTGATTGCCTGCCAGACCCTGAAACCTATTTCAGGGAAAAGATTGTTCCGGGAAGACCTGTGGCAGGATTGTGGTTTAACCAGTCATATTGGGTTAACAATAATCTTGAGTTCATAGATGCCCTGATAAGAACAGCAGAACAGGCAGGAGCCTGTGTGATTCCTGTTTTTCATTTAAGATACAGGGACAGGGAACTTGCAAATAACGGGGCAGATTATATTGCACGTAATTATTTCATGAGAAATGGCAAGCCTTTGATTGACGTGCTCATAAACCCCATGATGTTTTCCCTGTGTCTTGCTGATCCTGATTACAGGGATATTTATCCGGGGCTTGACGTGCCTGTAATCCAGGCCATGATTACAATGCAGCCGACCCAGGCCTGGGAAAAAAGCATTCAGGGCATGACAACCACGGAAGTCTCCTATGCTGCTGCACAGCCTGAGTTTGACGGAGCATTGATCTGTGTTCCTGTCGCTGCCAGAGATGAGGCTGGGACAGATCCTCTGACAGGCGCACTTGTAACAAAATACCTGCCCATTCAGAACAGGGTGGACAGGCTTGTAAGCCTTGCTTTGAACTGGGCCCGCCTGTCTGCAAAAGAAAACAGTGATAAAAAAATTGCCATTGTTTTCCATCATTATCCTCCGCGCAACGACCGCATAGGCTGTGCTGCCGGCCTGGACAGTTTTGCAAGTGTCAGGTATTTTGTTGATGATCTTAAAGCTGCAGGCTATACAATTGACAGCACCTATGAATCTGCTGAAGAATTGTCAGAAAAGGTATTGTCCGCCATGACCTGTGACCGCAGATGGCTTCTGCCTGAGCAGATGTATGAAAGGGCATGTGCCAGGGCAGTGAAACATGATTACCAGGCATGGCATAAAACCCTTCCCGAAAAAATAAGAAAAAAACAGGTTGAGGACTGGGGCCCGGTTCCGGGGGACCTGTTTGTCCATAACGGGGAAATGATGTTTCCGGGCATTCATAACGGCAATATTTTTATCACCATTCAGCCTCCAAGGGGATATTTTGAAAACATTGAAAAAATTTATCATGACATGTATTTGTCCGTTCCCCATCATTATATTGCACATTACAGATACATAAAGGATATTTTCAAGGCAGACGCAGTCATACATGTGGGCAAACACGGCTCCCTTGAATGGTTGCCCGGCAAGGCTCTGGGCCTGTCTGACACATGCTGGCCCGATCCTGCCATTATGGATCTTCCCAATATTTATCCCTATATAATCAATGATCCGGGCGAAGGCACCCAGGCCAAGCGCAGGAGCCATGCCTGCATCATAGATCATCTGACACCTGTTTTTAAAAATGCTGACCTGTATGAAGACCTGGCAGGGCTGGATAATCTTCTCAGGGATTATACAGATGCAGCAAGAGAGGATCCTGCAAAGATACAGGTTTTAAGGCCCATGATATGGGAAGCGGTTGAAAAGGCTGATCTTGACCGGGATCTCGGTATTACACGGGAAAAAGCAATGGATGATTTTCAGGCCTTTCTTGAAAAACTGCACTCATATCTTGGTGAGCTTTCCGATACCATGATAAATGACGGCCTGCATGTGCTTGGGAAACCTCCTCGCGGGGAACGGCTTTCAGGGTTTCTGGTGCAGCTTGCAAGGGTTGATAACGGCACAATACCATCTTTGCGCGGATCTGTAATAAGGGCAATGGGTTATGATTATGATGAACTTGTTGCATGCAGAGGCAGGATCGTGAACCCGGAAACAGGGGAAACAGGCAGGCATGTAATAGCAAAGGCTCATAATATTGCCCTTGAAATGGCAGAACGCCTTATGCATTTTTCTGAGGAGAAAAATAATATGATTTCAGAACCGGGCATTGTATCTGAAATCATATCTGAATTTTTTACCGGGCCCTGTCCTGATATTGAAAAAGTACTCACATGGATGGCAGCCACCCTTATACCTGATGTTGAAAAAACCGTACAGGAATCAGATTCCATACTGGCAGCCCTTGAAGGCAGGTTTGTAAGGCCTGGACCTTCAGGCGCTCCCAGCCGCGGCCAGGCAGGCATACTGCCCACTGGCAGAAATTTTTATTCAGTTGACCCTGCCAGAATTCCAAGTCCTGGAGCATGGCAGGTGGGCAAGAAACTTGGCAATGCCCTGCTTGACAGATACAGGCAGGAAACGGGCCGGTATCCTGAAACTGTGGGGATCATTGTATACGGCTCATCAACCATGCGCTCCAAGGGTGATGACATTGCCCAGATTTTTTATCTTCTGGGTGTCAGGCCGGTGTGGCACAGAACAACCCAGGCTGTCACAGGCCTTGAGATTATTCCGGCAAAAGAGCTAGGGCGCCCCAGGATTGATGTAATGCCAAGAATTTCAGGTTTTTTCAGGGATTCATTTCCCATGCTTGTGGACAGGATTGATGAGGCAGTCCGCATGGTGGCCCTGCTTGAAGAACCATTTGAAACAAATATGATACGAAGGCATGTGCTGAAGGATTGTGAAGATTACGAATCCAAGGGGCTTGACCATGAGCAAGCGTTCAGGGAAGCCAGTTTCAGGGTATTTGGATGCCCGCCGGGTACATATGGGGCCGGAGTTGCAGAACTTGTGGAATCAGGAAACTGGGAAACCAGTGATGACCTTGGCAATAATTATATAAGATATTCTGCCCATGCCTATGGTAAGGGCAGTTACGGCAAAAGCCGGCCTGAGGTCTTTAAAACTATTTTGTCGCGCATGGATGTGACAGTTAAAAATGAAGATTCTCGTGAATATGACATTATGTCATGCACTGATTATTATAATTATTATGGCGGGCTTATAGCTGCCGGCAAAGCTGTTACCGGAACCCGGCCTCTGTCCATGGTGGGAGACAGTTCTGATCCTGAAAGAATCACGATAAGAACCACACAGGAGGAGGCAAAACATGTGTTAAGGGCCCGCCTTGTGAATCCTGGCTGGATCAGGGGGATGATGCGTCACGGTTACAAGGGTGCAGGTGATATTTCCCATATGATGGATGTTGTGCTTGGGTGGGATGCCACAGCAGGCGTGATTGAGGATTTTATGTATGAAAAGATTGCAAATGCATATGTTTTTGATGAACAGGTCAGAAAATGGATGCAGAAGGTCAATCCATATGCACGTCAGAATATTGTTAGCAAGCTGCTGGAGGCTGTTTCCAGGGGAATGTGGAATGCAGATGAAAAGATGCAGCAGGCCCTGAGGGATGAATATCTTGATATTGAGGGAGATATAGAGGAGCTTGTCCAGTGAACCTGATTTTTCCGTTTACAGCCATCACAGGCCAGGATGAATTAAAATTATGCCTGATTCTCAATGCAGTTAATCCTGACACAGGCGGAGTTCTGATCAGGGGAGAAAAGGGCACTGCCAAATCCACGGCAGTAAGGTCAATGGCCGAGCTTCTTCCCGGTGCAGATGTGATTACCCTGCCTTTGAATGCCACTGAAGACAGGATTGCAGGCGGGATTGATTTTAACCGGGCTGTGAAGGAAGGCAGAAAAATTTTCATGCCAGGGCTCCTGCACAGGGCGCATAAAGGTATCCTGTATGTGGATGAAATCAATCTTCTGGATGACCATATAATTGATATTATTCTGGATGCAGCGGCAGGCGGGGCAAACAGGGTGGAAAGGGAGGGTATTTCCTTTTGCCACAGAGCTGAATTCATGCTTGTGGGGACAATGAATCCTGAAGAAGGAGGTTTAAGGCCCCAGCTTCTTGACAGGTTCGGCCTGTGTGTTGAGGTCGTTTCCCGGAAAGACCCGGATGACAGGGTGCGTCTGATGGAACAAAGGGAATTGTTTGACAGCGATCCTGCAGCGTTCCGGGCTGGGTTTGAAGCTGAAACAGCTCATCTTGCAGCAAGGATTGCCGCTGCAGGAAAACTTTTGCCTGAGGTGAAAATCACAAAGCAACTGCGGTGCTTCATTGCAGAATTATGTTCACGCAATAATGTTGCAGGTCACAGGGCAGATCTTGTCATTGAGCAGGCAGCGCGGGCACATGCAGCTTTTGAGGGGCGCTGCAACCCTGAAATAAAAGATGTGCAGGCAGTTGCAAAATTTGCACTTGTTCACAGAAAACGGGAATCAGATC
>CAYUOB010000018.1:0-20987 GCA_964446145.1 uncultured Desulfobacula sp. | reverse complement strand
ACTCTGAGGGCAACACCCAATCCCATGATACAGGCAAGGGCAATTCACACGGAGATACCGGCTTTTCTGAGCCTGAGTCCGGCATGGAATCCGGCCGTAAGGAAGAATCTTCAGGAAAAGAAGATACACGGGACAGCATTGGTTTTTCCCTGCCTGAACCGTCCCGGGATGGAAATGAACAGGTCTTTGAAACAGGTGCTGCATTCAGTGTCAAAAAGATTTTTTCGGCCAGGGACAGGAAAATCAGAAAAGGCTCAGGCCGCAGATCCATTACCAGGGTATGGTCCAAACACGGCAGATATGTAAGAACCGGGCCTTTTCTGGGGAATAATGATATAGCCTTTGATGCAACCTTAAGGGCAGCTGCACCCCATCAGAAAACAAGACAGATTCCCGAAGGCATGGCAATAAGCCTTGAACCTTCTGACATAAAAGGGAAAATCAGGGAAAGAAAAACAGCCAATTTTCTGGTTTTTGTTGTGGATGCTTCAGGATCAATGGGTGCAAGAGGGCGCATGACTGCTGCCAAGGGAGCTGTGTTATCCCTGCTTCTTGACGCATACCAGAAAAGGGACAGGGTGGCCATGATTTCTTTTCGTAAGACCGAGGCAGTTGTCAATCTTGCGCCTACCTCATCCATTGAGCTTGCAGCAGAACTTTTGAGCCAGATGCCTGTGGGAGGCAGAACCCCGCTGTCTGCAGGCCTTGACAGGGCATATCAGATGGTAAGAACCATGCTGGTCTGTGACCCTGGTATAAGACCCATAGTGATAATCATAACTGACGGCAAGGCCAATGTGTCAATGGGCAGTGCCAGACCGGTTGACGAGGCCATGACATTTGCATCCCGGATGGGCATGGATGAACGGGTAAGCTATGTTGTGGTGGATACGGAAGATACCGGCATCACATGTTTCGGCCTGGCTGAAAAGCTTGCAGAGGCTGCAGGTGCCAGGTATTTCAAAATGGAGGATCTCAGGGCAGACTCGCTTGTCAGCCTGGTAAAAGATCTTTGGTAAATCAGACAAAGGAGATATGAAGTGAAAAATAAACCGGTTTTCCCCTTTACAGCCATTGTGGGGCAGGAAGAGATGAAGCTTGGTCTTATTCTCAATATTATAAACCCAGGGCTTTCCGGGGTGCTTATACGCGGAGAAAAGGGCACGGCCAAATCCACGGCAGTAAGGGCACTGGCAAGTATTCTGCCTGAAATAACCCAGATACGGGATTGCCCTTTTCATCTTGACATGACACAGACGGGTCAAATCTGCACAAATTGCTGCAAAAAAGGTTGTAACCCTGAAAAGAAGGCTCCTGAAACCGTTAAACAACAGATCAGGGTTGTGGAGCTGCCTGTTGGTGCCACAGAGGACAGGGTGGTCGGCACAATGGATATTGAACACGCTCTCAGGAAAGGGGAAAAACAGATTGAGCCGGGTATTCTGGCTGATGCCCACAGGGGTATCCTTTATGTGGACGAGGTAAACCTTCTGGATGATCATGTGGTGGATGTACTTTTGGATTCAGCTGCAATGGGGGTTAATACGATTGAAAGGGAAGGGGTTTCATTTTCTCATCCTGCAGAATTCACCCTTGTGGGAACCATGAATCCGGAAGAAGGTGAGCTCCGCCCCCAGCTCCTCGACAGGTTCGGGCTGTGTGTAAATGTTGCCGGGGCTGATACTCCTGAGGACAGGGTTGTGGTAATGGAACGCAGGGCAGCATTTGATGAAAACCCTGAAAAGTTCTGTGCAGACTGGGAAAATAAATCACGTGAGCTGTCACAGAAGATTTGCCGTGCAAAGCAGCTTTATTCCGAAGTAACCATAGACCGCAGCCTTTTGTATGAAATAGCCTCTTTTTGCCTTGATGTTGGAGTGGACGGACACCGCGGCGATATTATCATGCTGAAAGCGGCAAAAACCCTGGCTGCCTATGCAGGCAGGAAAAATGTGGATAAAGGCGATATAGACCTTGCAGCCCGGCTTGTGCTTCCGCACAGGATAAGGCGAAGGCCGCTTCAGGAAGTGTCCTTTGACGTCCATGCATTAAGGCAGGCAAACAGGGCAGAGCTTAAGGTATCATAAAAAAAACATGGGGATGAATATGCAGGCCATTGTACTGGAGAATCTGGAAAAAACTTATAAAAATATAAAAGCCCTTGATTCCATAAACCTTGAGGTAAACCAGGGAGAACTCTTTGCATACCTTGGGCCCAACGGAGCCGGAAAAACCACCACCATCAGGATTCTGACCGGGCTCACAAGGCCCGGATCAGGCAGGTGTTTTATCAATGGATTTGACATAAAAAAAAATACTGGCGAGGCAAGGCGCCAGTATGGTCTTGTGCCCCAGGCGGTCAATCTTGACCAGGAACTGACCGTGGCTGAAAATCTCATGATACATGGTCTTTTGTTCAGAATGAAATTCAGGGAAATCAGGGCCAGAACCAGAGAGGTGCTTGGGTATGTGGGGCTTGAGGATTATATTAAGGCTCCTGCAAAAACCCTGTCAGGAGGCATGAAGCGCAGATTGATGATTGCAAGGGCTCTTATGCATTCTCCGGGGGTATTGTTTCTTGACGAACCGACAGCAGGGCTTGATCCGGGTATCAGGCGCAGGATATGGACTTTGATTAAAAAAATTCAGGCCAGGGGCACAACGGTTTTTCTGACCACCCATTATATTGAAGAAGCGGAATTTCTGGCTGACAGGGTGGCTTTTCTGGACAAGGGCAGAATTGTGGCCCTTGATACGCCTGAAAATTTCATGTCCGCAGTGGGAGCCTGGGCCATTGACCGTTTTACTGATGACAGGATGCAGACTCTTTATTTCAGAGACAGGGAACAGGCCCGTGCCTTTAATATTGAAAATTTTACCCACTATACCCTAAGGCGGGTTAATCTTGAAGATGCTTTTTTAAGCCTTACCGGCAGAAAACCCGGCCCTGAAGAACATTAAATTTGAAAAAACAGGATTTGAATATGATGATACACGGTATATCAGCAGTTTACATGCGGGAAATACTGATTTTGAGCAAAAGGCTGACAAGACAGATCCCATCATGGTCCATTTCGCCATTGCTGTATCTTGTGGCTTTTGGATATGCTGCAGGACATGCATCTCCTGTGGCAGGGCATACTTATATGCAGTTTCTGATACCAGGGCTGATTGCCATGACCAGCATGACCCAGGCTTTTGCCATAGCCAGTGAAATCAATATTACAAGGTTTTACTGGCATATCTTTGAAGAATTTCAGGCAGCCCCTGTTTCTGATTTTGCCTATGTGGCAGGGGAAGTGCTTGCAGGTATGACCAGGGCTTTTCTTGCTGTGATTGTGATCATGATACTGGGTATTTTATTTGGTGTGCATGAACATTATAATTGTGTGTTTGTTGCTGCTGTACTGCTCAACAGCTTTGTTTTTGCCTCCCTTGCCGTGGGCCTTGCCATGCTTGTCAAATCCCATGCAGATCAGGCCATGCTCAATTCATTTGTGATTACTCCAATGGCTTTTCTCGGCGGAACATTTTTTCCGGTTGACCGGCTGCCTGAATGGGCCGGCAGGATTCTTTCCCTGCTTCCCCTGACCCATGCATCCACTGCCATACGGGCTGCATGCTTTGGAAATAATGTTCCTGTAGTTTCATGGCTTGTACTTGGGGCTGCAGGGTCTGTGTTTTTTGTGATATCAGTATTTTGTGTTGAAAAGGCAAAGGATTGAAAACCATGAATTCATTTTCCAGAAAAGATATTCCCATTATTGTTACTGCCTTCGGAACTACCACCAGTGCATTTTTAACCTATGAAAAGATGGACGCTGTGTTCAGAAACGCTTTTCCTGACAATCCTGTATATTGGGCATGGTCTTCCCGCATGGTAAGGGATTCGTTGAAAAAGACGGAAAATAGGATTATGAAGGATCCTGGCACGGTCATGTCGGAACTTGCGGCATCAGGTCATGAATGGGCTGTGGTTCAATCCCTGCATCTTATATGCGGCCATGAATTTGACCGGCTTGTATCACAGGAACGTCCCAGCGGCTTCAGAACCTCAATGGGCCTTCCCCTTCTGAGTTCTGCAGATGATTATGTTGCAGCTGCAAAGGCAGTTGCCAGGTTTGTGCCGCTGGAACAGGACATGGCAGCTGTTTTTGTGGGCCATGGCACAGACCATCCTGCATGGGCTTCCTATCCTGCTTTTGAATCCATATTGCGCAGGTTTCATGGGCCTTCAATATTCGCAGGCGTTGTTGAAGGTTATCCTGATATTGATATAATCCTTGAGCGCGTTGTGGCAGCAGGGTTTGAAAAAGTGCGCCTTATTCCTTTCATGCTGGTTGCAGGCACCCATTTCAGGGAAGACCTGACAGGAGAAGATGATTCATGGCAAAAAAGCTTTGAAGACCGCGGCATTGCCGTTGAGGTCACAGATTACGGCATGGGCCATATCGATATGATAACAAAGATTTATTGTTCTCATATAAAAGCTGCCCTGGATATTATTCCGCTTTAGTTCCTGAAAAATCACCGCGTATTTCTTGCAATAGATGCTTTTTTCTTTTCCTGGGCAGAATAATGTCCTGGATACCTGTTTATAAATAATTCAATATATTGTATAAGACGGTAATGTTTTTTGTGTTTAAATCCTGGAGGTTGCATAAATGAAACCGGTTGTGGCCCTTCTTGGCCGGCCAAACGTGGGCAAATCCACCCTGTTCAACAGAATCATCCGTTCAAGACAGGCTCTTGTTGATGACTTTCCCGGAGTGACAAGGGACAGGCATTATGCTGATGCCTGCTGGAATGATACGCGTTTTACCCTCATTGACACAGGGGGGTTCTTAAGCTCTGATGATGATTATTTTGCTTCCCAGATCAGGGAACAGCTCATTGCTGCGGCTGATCAGGCTGATGTGCTTGTGCTTGTCCTGGACGGCAGGCAGGGTGTTTCACCTTATGACCGGGAGCTTGTTAATTTTGTACGCAGAATGGAAAAACCTGTTTTTTATCTGGTGAATAAAATAGAAAGCCCCGGGCAGCATGATGAGCTTGGCGAGTTTTATTCCCTTGGTATTGACAGGTTTTATGAGGTTTCAGCAGAGCATGGCACAGGTGTGGGTGATTTTCTTGATGAGCTTGTGGATGTATTTCCTGAGCATGATTCCGGGGAAAATGAAGAAGATGAAAATTCTGCCATACGCATTGCCATTGTGGGCCGTCCCAATGTGGGCAAATCTTCACTTGCAAACCGCCTGTTCGGGGAGAAAAGGGTTGTGGTGAATGAAAAGGCTGGAACCACGCGCGATGCAATAGAACTCTGCCTTGAACACAAGGGCAGAAAATTTGTTCTTGTGGATACGGCAGGAATAAGGCGCAAGGGAAAGGTAAATGAAAAAATTGAAAAATTTTCCATTTTAAAGGCCCTTAAAAGCATGGAGGAATGTGATGTGGCGCTGATTCTGATAGATGCCCATGAAGGTATAACCGATCAGGACATTACCATTGCAGGCTATGCTGAACAAAGGGGATGCGGGGCGCTGTTTCTTCTGAATAAATGGGATATTGTGGACAAACAGGAAAAGGGCGTTAAAAAATACATGCAGGAATTAAGGTACAGGGCAAAATTTTTATCCTATGCACCTGCCCTGACCATATCCGCACTGACAGGCCAGCGGTGTCACAGGATCCTGGACGAGGTTGTGAAAATCTACAGGGAATATTGTTACAGGATCAATACAGGCACATTGAACCGTATTATTGAGGATGCAGTTTACAGAGAAGAACCTTCCCTGCATAAAGGCAGGCGCCTGAAATTTTTCTATGCCACCCAGGTTGGAGTAAAACCTCCGTGTTTTGTATGTTTTGTCAATTTTCCAGATGCTGTTCATTTTTCCTATAAAAGATATCTGATTAATCAGCTGAGGCAGATGATTCCCCTGGAAAAGACTCCTGTAAAACTGTATTTCAGGGAAAAAACAGGAAAAATAAAATTTACGGGAGGCTCAAGGGAAGAAAAAAGAATCCAGGAAAAGAAAAAGCGCCATAACCTTAAAAAGAAAAAGCTCAGAAAAGAACAGAGCAGGCGCAAGAGAGCCAGAGATGGATTTGTTTGAGTCACAGGCACTGAAGGAAAGTTTTCCTGAGCGCCCACTGGCAGACCGCATGAGGCCGGAGACTCTTGATGAGCTTGTGGGCCAGGAACATCTTACAGGCCCTTCAAGCCTGCTCAGGCAGGCAATTGAGTCTGACAGGGTCTTCTCCATGATCCTGTGGGGCCCTCCGGGATGCGGCAAAACAACTCTTGCAGGCATTATTGCCAATGAAACAAAATCAGAGTTCGTTGAAATTTCAGCGGTTCTGTCGGGAGTAAGGGATATCCGGAAACTTGTTGACAAGGCAAGGGAGAAACGTTCTCTTTTCAGGCGCAGAACCCTTTTGTTTGTGGACGAGATTCACAGGTTCAACAAGGCACAGCAGGACGCTTTTCTGCCCCATGTTGAAAGCGGGCTTATAACCCTTGTGGGCGCAACCACTGAAAATCCGTCTTTTGAGATCATACCTGCCCTTGTGTCCAGATGCAGGGTATTTACCCTTAAAAGCCTTGAAAAATCAGGGCTTATACTTATATTGAAGCGTGCACTCAATGATGGAATAAAAGGGCTTGGCCTTGGAGAGTCAGCAGTATCTGACAATGTTCTGGAATATATTGCAGATATATCGGACGGGGATGCAAGAATTGCACTTTTAAGCCTTGAAACCATTGTAATGCATTTTTCCGGGGAAAAGCCTGTTGAGCTTGCCCGGGTTGAAAAGCTTTTTGGGAAAAAAGCATTATTATATGACAAATCGGGCGAAGAACATTACAACCTTATTTCCGCATTTATCAAAAGCATGCGCGGCAGTGATCCTGATGCTGCGGCCTACTGGCTTGAACGCATGCTTGCAGCAGGAGAGGATCCTTATTATGTGATAAGAAGAATGATAAGGTTTGCAACTGAAGACATAGGCATGGCAGATCCAGGTGCCCTGACCATGGCCCTGAATGCAGGAGAATCATTCAGAATACTCGGCCGGCCGGAAGGAGACGGTTCCCTGTTTCAGGCAGCTGTTTACCTTGCCACAGCCCCTAAAAGCAATTCAGTCTACATGATGCACAAACACTTGAAAAAACAGACTGAAAAATATGGATACCTGCCTGTACCTCTTCACATCAGGAATGCGCCCACAAAATTGATGAAATCCCTTGATTACGGCAAAGGATACAAATATGCTCATGATTATGAAAACGCCTTTGTGGCCCAGTCATTTCTGCCCGAAAAAATTGAGGGTACCCGGTTCTATTTTCCTTCTGACAGAGGATATGAAAAAACAGTTAAGCAGAGGCTTGATGCCTGGCTTGAACTGAAACGCAAAAAAACGGAGAAATAATGACCATGATGAGATCAAAGCTGATTTTTATTGCATTCTGTGTTCTGATAATGTGTTTTTTTTCATGTTCAGGAGACAAACAACCTGAAAAACTTCCTGAACTCAGGATCATGACCCATGACAGTTTCAGCATCAGCAAGGCTGTGCTTGAGCAGTTTGAAAAAACAATACATGCAAAAATACTGATTCTGAAATCAGGAGACGCAGGCCAGGCCCTGAACAAGGCCATTCTGTCCGCCGGTAACCCTCTTGCTGACATATTTTACGGAGTTGACAACACATTTTTGAGCCGTGCCATTAAATCGGGCATATTTGTGCCCTATGCTCCTGCAGGGCTTGATACAGTCAGTTCTGAATTCAGGCTTGATCCTGAAAACAGGCTTGTTCCTGTGGATTTCGGAGATGTCTGCCTGAATTATGATATCAGATGGTTTAAAGAACATGATAAAAAGGTTCCGTCCATGCTTGAAGACCTGGTAAAGCCGGAATATAAAGGGCTTCTGGTGGTTGAAAACCCTGCAACTTCTTCTCCGGGGCTTGCGTTCATGCTTGCAACCATAAGCCGCTTCAGCACTCAGGGATACATTGATTACTGGAAAAAACTCAAAGCCAATGATGTACTTGTAACCAACGGGTGGAACCAGGCATATTGGGGAAAATTCACGGCTGCATCAAAGGGAGACAGGCCCATTGTGGTAAGCTATGCTTCAAGCCCTGCAGCAGAGGTGTTCTTTTCAAAGACAAAACTTGAATCTGCTCCCACAGGCGCTGTAACGGCAAACGGGTCAGCCTTCCGTCAGATTGAGTTTGCAGGAATATTAAAGGGGGCTTCTGACAAGGCACTTGCAGAAAAAGCAATGGATTTTATTCTTTCGAAAAAATTTCAGGAAGACATACCCTTGCAGATGTTTGTTTTCCCTGTGAATAAAAAAGCATCCCTGCCTGAGGTTTTTGTGAAATATGCTGCAAAAGCGGAAAAACCCGCAGTGGTGCCTCCGGAATCTATTGACACCGGAAGGGATAAATGGATTCGTGAATGGACACAAGCATTATTAAATTGAGATCAGACCTGAAACCGGGATTTTTGACCCATCCCTATGTTTTGGCCGGCCTGGTGCCGGCCTGTTTTTTCCTTGTTTTTTATTTCTACCCTTTGTCAGGAATCTTTTATAAAAGTTTTTTCGGAACCGGAAAATTTGATCCTGTTTTTCTTTTAAAAGGAATTTTTTCCGTGCGCATGGGCAGGGTAGTGTGGTTTACATTCTGGCAGGCAGCGGTTTCAACCCTTCTGACCCTTGCCTGTGCCCTTCCATGTTCCCTTGTGCTGTCCTGCTACAGGTTTCCGGGTAAGGGTTTTATTAAGATCATGGCTTCAATCCCATTTGTTCTTCCTGCTGTGGTTGTGGCTGCAGCATTTCAGGCATGTTTCGGAGAAAATTCCCTGTTTTTTGCATTCAGGGTTAAAAATCCCATTGTTCTGATTTTTATGGCCCATGTTTTTTATAATTTTTCAGTTATGCTCAGGATCATCACAGGGTTCTGGTCTTCGCTTCAGGGCCGTATCACCGAAGCTGCACGCATTCTTGGAGCCGGGCCGTTCAGGGTTTTCATACACATTACCCTTCCTTTGCTGAAGCCTGCAATTCTTGCCTCATCTGCCCTTGTTTTTATTTTCTGTTTTTCAAGTTTCGGTATTATCTTGATACTTGGAGGGCCTTTGATTTCCACAATAGAGGTGGAAATTTATCGCCAGGCCGCCCATTTGTTCAATCTGCCACTTGCATCTTTTCTCAGCCTGATCCAGATCAGCATAACCTTTGCGCTGATGTGGGTTTATACCTCCTTTGCCGGCAGGGCTGCCAGGTTCACACCCGATGCAGAGCAGATCAATCTTAAAAAGCCTGTTCTGTTATGGGAAAAAATCGTTATAGCCGGTACAATTGTTTTTATAGCTGTATTGTGCATAATGCCGCTTGCAGCCCTTGTGATACAATCATTCTCCCTGGACGGTAAGTTTTCCCTTGTTTTTTACAAAGCATTGTTTGTCAATGCATCGGATTCAATATTTTATGTTCCGCCTTTCAATGCAGTGAAGTTTTCCGTTCTTTTTGCCGGAGCAGCCCTTGTGATTGCCCTTGTTACAGGCTTGTGCGCAGCATTGTTCATAAGATTCTGCGACCGTTCGGTCAGAGCAGGGTGGGCATCTTTGTTTGATCCTGTTTTCATGCTGCCCCTTTCCACCTCTGCTGTAACACTCGGGTTCGGCATAATTATCACACTTGACAAACCGCCTCTGGACCTTAGAACTTCCATCTTTCTTGTTCCCGTTGCCCATGCCCTTGTGGGATTTCCCTTTGTTGTAAGGGCTGTTCTTCCGGCATTAAGGGCGATACCGGACAATATGGCAGATGCGGCTGCAATGCTTGGAGCTTCTCCATTGAAAATATTTAAGACAATTGATCTTCCCCTGATATCACGGGCACTTGCAGCTGGCGCTGTTTTTGCCTTTACCATAAGCCTTGGAGAGTTCGGGGCCACAATTTTTACGGCAAGGCCGGGAACTGAAACCATACCCATTGCGATTTACAGATTTTTAGGGCAGCCGGGCGAGATGAATCATGGTCAGGCAATGGCGATTTCAAGTCTTTTGATGCTGGTTACAGCCCTGGGATTTGTTGTGATTGAAAAGTTCAGAAAAGAAAGTTCAGAGGGATTTTAATGAAAAACGAGCTTGTCCTTGATCATGTAACCAGGGTCTTTGAGGATGGAAGCCTTGCTTTAAAGGATTTGTGCCTGAACTTGCCTGAGGGTACCAAATTATCTGTCCTTGGGCCGTCAGGCAGCGGTAAAACCACACTGCTCAGACTCATTGCAGGCCTTGAAACCCCTGATTCAGGCAGAATCATATTTGACGGCATGGTAATGAATGCATATCCGCCTCATAAACGAGGTTTCGGGCTGATGTTTCAGGAGTTTGCACTGTTTCCCCACATGAATGTGCGTGAAAATATCGGTTTTGGCCTCAGAATGAAGGGAGTGGCTGAATCTGAACTTAAGCTCAGGGTTGATCATATGCTGGCATTGACAGGGCTTGAGGGGTTTGGAAACCGCAGTATTGATGAACTTTCAGGAGGAGAGCGTCAGAGGGTGGCACTTGCAAGAACCCTTGCACCGAACCCCAGGCTTCTCATGCTGGACGAGCCTTTGAGTTCCCTTGACAGGGTTCTGAGAAAGCGCCTTTTAAAGGAAATTGCAAAAATCATTGCAGAGCTCGGCATTACAACTATTTTTGTCACCCATGATCATGAAGAGGCTTTTGCAGCAGGTAATATGGTGATTATAATGAACCATGGAAAAATTGTGGGAAAAGGCAGTTCCCCGGAAGAGCTTGCAGCTTCATGCCCTGGTAGCTGGATAAGGGATTTTCTTGGAATATGACACCCTGTCTCATACAGGGTCTGCAATATTCATGCTGCACCCGGGGTCAAATTTGAGCCGCACTTTTGTACCGACCATGCTGTTTCCGGCAAGCCTGCTGAATATTTCAGGGTCGTTACGGGTCCTGGCTATGAATCTGAGATTATCATGTGTCCTGCCGTAAATCAGTGCATAGGCAGGCTGCATGTCGCGGTCGTGGATGATCGTATATGTTTCAATGATTCCTGTACCTGATGCCTTTTCCGTTATCATGACAGGGCTGTCCCCTGCAAACGGGTTTGTTCTGTCTTCAATATCATGGTTTTCCATACTGCCCTGGGGAGGCCTGTATCCATATATGCCTGCTGCATGTTTGTGCATGAACCAGCCTAGGGCGGTAATCAGCCCGTTTGATTTTTCACCCCTGCTTATTTTTTCCGCGAGTGTTGCAGCGCTGTGAAGGCTGTAATTATTGCCGGGGCCTCCAAAGAAACCCAGGCCGCCTGTAAGTGTAAGGGGCCGCGGATCATTGTCTTTGATTCCGGTCATTTTTTTTGCAATGGAAACAGCACAGGGAAAACATGAGTAAAAATCAAAGCATTCAAGTTCGTCAATGGACATGGATGAACGCTTTAAAGCCTTTGAAACTGCTGCTTTCAGGGGCGGGCTTATTGTGAAATCAGATTTTTCAATCATGAAGCGCTGCCTGTCACGGGCATATCCGCCGCCGAGAAAATAAACGCATCTTCTGTCCTTTGGCCCATATCGGCGGGCAAGCTGTTCTGACATAAGAATAATGGCTGCCCCCTGGTCAACCGTTACAAATGAATTCATGTATTTGGTGTAGGGAAAGGCTGTTATGCGGTTGCAGGGTCCGGGAGTGATTATTTCTTCAGGTGTTCTTACGCATTTTGACCATGCATGGGGGTTGGCTGCCGCAGTTTTGCTGAATTTTGCCCACATTTTTGCGGTTTTCATCATATATGAATGAATGTCCAGGCCTGATTCAGCCCATAATGCGGTTTCAAAAAGGGGGAAACCCTGCATGGGATGTTCCATGCCGTGGATGATTTCAAGGTCGGTGGCTCCTCTGATGTCATCTCCGGGATAGTCGGGAGGAATACCCCTGAACAGCGCATTTTCAGTTTTCTTTGCATTTTTTTCCCTCTGCACATAGGTCTCTGCTCCGGTGATCAGCACTGAATCAAGTTCGTTTCTTGCTATCATCCCTGCTGCAATATTAATCATGGTCTGGGGGGAATTGCCCCCGATTCCGGAAACACGTGCAAGCCTGGCGCGGCTGCCAAGCCTGTCTTTAAGCTCCTGTGCAGGGGAAATATAATGGCGGCTTAAGGTTCTCACCACCATGACAGCATCCAGGTCTGCCAGAATATCTGCTGATCCTGCTTTGCAGGCTGCAAGCAAAGCTGCTTCCTGCATAAGGCCCAGGGGATCAAGTGCCGGGGTGTCAATATCCTTTGGCTGGGTTATCTGTCCCCAGCCGGCAGCAACAACATTTCGTTTCATGGTCAGCTCAGTCCTTTGCAAAAACAGGTGTCACAAGGCAAGTGTTGCCTAAAATACCTTATTTGTCAACTTTGTCCCGGCAGGCAAGCCGGTTTTATAATGGATAATAACATATTGTCAGGCAGGTTATTCAGGTATTCTTTTTTTCAGAGATTAATTTTTTTATGGAGAGTTCATCTTTCCAATGGTATGGAAATCCGGTGGTGCTTAATTTCTTGTGTTTTTTTTGTTCCTTTGCTATGGATTCCATAATGTAGCTGAAATGTATCGGCTGAATAAAGAAAAATCAACTTTGACGGAGGCTTTATAATGAAAGATGCGGTAATAGTCAGCGGAGCAAGGACTCCTGTGGGATCATTCGGCGGTTCTCTTAAGAATGTGTCTGTTGTTGAGCTTGGTACACTTGCCATGAAAGATACTTTGAAAAGAGCAGGGCTGAGACCTGTAACAGATGAGGCCCAGGCAGGGTTCGGGCCTGATTCATTAAAGGATCAGGGCATGATTGATCTTGAAAAAAAAGGATATGATTATGACGATTCCCTGACCCCTGTTTGTATTGATGAAGTTATTATGGGGAATGTTCTTCAGGCGGGTCAGGGCCAGAATACAGCAAGGCAGGCAATGATTGCCGCAGGTATTCCAAGACAGACAACTGCTTTTACAGTCAACAAGATATGCGGCTCAGGACTTAAGGCTATTGCACTCGGTGCCCAGGCCATAATGGCAGGCCAGGCAGATGTCGTGCTTGCAGGAGGTCAGGAAAGCATGAGTAATGCTCCGATGGCTTTGACCAAGGCCAGATGGGGTCATCGCATGGAACTTACGGGCATAGGCCCTGTGCATGATCTTATGGTTTTTGACGGCTTATATGAGATTTTTTATGGATATCACATGGGCCTTACTGCTGAAAATATTGTGGAAAAATACGGTATTACAAGGGAAGAACAGGATCAGCTTGCACTTTTGAGCCATAACAGGGCCCTTGCCGCTGTAAATGACGGTACCTTTGCACAGGAGATTGTGCCCGTTGTCATCAGGTCACGCAGGGGAGATACCATTGTGGACAAGGATGAAAGACCAATGGAAACCAGTATGGAAAAACTGGCTAAACTGCGGCCTGCCTTTAAAAAGGATGGCAGTGTGACAGCAGGTAATGCATCAGGCATCAATGATGCAGCAGCAGCAGTTCTTCTGATGTCAGAAGAAAAAGCTGATGAACTGGGCCTTGAAAAACTTGCCAAAATCAAGGCATTTGCAGCAGGAGGGCTGGATCCCGCTTACATGGGCTTAGGGCCTGTGCCTGCTGTGCGAAGGGTTCTCAAGCAGACCGGCATGAGTGTTGATGACATAGACCTGATTGAGCTCAATGAAGCTTTTGCAGCACAGGCAATAGGCTGTATGAGGGAACTCAATATTGATGTTGAAAAACCCAATGAGCTTGGATCCGGTATATCCATAGGCCACCCCATAGGATGTACAGGTGCAAGACAGATGGTAACCGCCATTAATCAGATGAAGAGAAAATCCTATTCAACAGGCCTTGTTTCAATGTGTATAGGCGGTGGTATGGGCATGGCCATGATCATTGAAAGATAAGTTTTATACTTTACTTGGACGTATTAAAATGATAAGAAAGTTAAGATTTTTGCTGACATGTTAACAGGTTGATAAAGGGGTGCTTTTATTATGGATATTCCCAGAAAATTAGGCATATTGATCTATACTGCTGTTCCGGCCATTGTCGGCGGCGGCATTGTCTATCATTTTTTTTCAAGCTTTGTCCAGGTGATCATTTTTGAGATAGTTCTTGCTCTGGCAGCACTGGGCCTGATCAGAAACTAGAGCAGAAATTTTTGTCTGTATCCATGTAAAGCCGCGGTGATGCATATATTGCGTACAGCGGCTTTACATGATTTTTGTCTTTGTTTTATTTTCTTTGCAGCCCACGGCTGACAATGTGGTGAAATCTTGGAGCAGAATATTTCCCAAAGAGCAGTTTTTGTTTTTTTCATTGCCTTGTTCTGCATGTCAATCTGGCTTGCAGGCAGGCTTATAGCTCCTTTTTTTGCAATTATTATACTCGGGGTTGTGATTACAGGGATTTTTTCTCCGGTATACAGGGTTGCCGCAGGAAAAATCGGGCCTAAATCTGCAGCTGCTCTGACATGTGCATTGCTCTTTTTTGTGGTGTTTGTGCCTGTTGTCTTTTTGGTTGGCATGCTTTCCAAGGAAGCCTTTGATCTTTATGTCATGGCAAGGGATGCTGTTTTTTCAGACCAGCTGAAAAATTTGCTTGCCAGTACCCATGCTCTGGACAGGCTGAACAGCCTTCTTATTCGTGCTGGAATCCAGAAAGCCGTGACATGGGATGAACTTATAAAGCCTGTGTCAGAACTTGGAAAATTTGTGGGATTTTCGCTTTTTGAACAGGCAAGGCTCATTACATCCAATGTATTCAATATTGTGCTTTATTTCTGCCTGATGCTCATTGTGGTCTTTTATATGTTCATGGATGGAGACAGATTCATAAAATATCTGGTTGATCTGTCTCCGCTTCCGGATGAACATGATGAAAAATTGTTTGAAAAATTCATGGACATGTCAGGGGCTGTATTGATCGGCAACGGCCTTGGCGGGTTGATTCAGGGGATTGCAGGAGGGCTTGTATTTCTTTTTCTGGGGTTTGGTTCTCCGTTTTTATGGGGCGTTATTATGGGATTTCTGGCATTTTTGCCCATTCTGGGCATTGGTATTGTCATGATCCCTGCCGCTGCAATTCTTGCTTTGAAATCAAGGATAGCAGCAGGCATTTTTGTTCTGGTGTTTTATGCTGTTCTCTCATGGGGCATTGAATATGTCTTCAAGCCAAGGCTTGTGGGCAACAGGGTCAGAATGCATCCTCTTGTTGTTTTTTTTGCAATACTGGGCGGATTAAAGGCATATGGCCTGCTCGGTATTATATATGGCCCTTTGATAGCTACTTTGTTTTTAACCCTTGCTGATATTTATTTTTCAAGCTTTCAGTATATGATTGAGCCGGAAAAGGCTCATAGAAAAAAAGAATTGGAGTCTCATCTGTAAATCATGAATCAGGATATAAATACCACCAGTATTGAAAAGGAAATGAAACAGTCATACCTTGAGTATGCCATGAGCGTTATCATAGGAAGGGCATTGCCTGATGTGCGGGACGGGCTTAAGCCTGTACACAGAAGAGTGCTTTATGCCATGCAGCAGCTGAAGAATGACTGGAACAAGCCTTATAAGAAATCCGCCCGCATAGTTGGTGATGTGATTGGTAAATATCATCCGCACGGTGATACAGCGGTTTATGACACAATGGTCAGAATGGCTCAGGATTTTTCGCTGCGCTATACCCTTGTGGACGGCCAGGGTAACTTCGGTTCAGTGGATGGGGATTCTCCTGCGGCAATGCGTTATACAGAAGTCCGCATGCGCAAAATTGCACATCAGATGCTGGCTGACCTTGAAAAGGAAACCGTTGATTTTATTCCAAACTATGATGAGACTCTGGAAGAACCTTCGGTTTTGCCCACAAAATTTCCTGCACTGCTGGTCAATGGATCTTCAGGTATTGCAGTGGGGATGACAACAAATATTCCGCCACATAACATAAGCGAGGTCATTGCAGGATTGACCCGGCTGATTGATAATCCCCTGATGAGTGTTGAAGAGCTGATGCAGTATATTCCGGGCCCTGATTTTCCCACCTATGGGCATATCTACGGAACCAAGGGAATACATGAAGCATATAAAACAGGCAGGGGTATCATTACCCTGCGTGCAAAACTTGAAGTGGAGGAGAACAGGAAAACCGGCCAGGAAACCATTATTGTGACAGAGTTGCCCTATCAGGTCAACAAGGCAAAGGTGGTTGAAAAAATAGCTGAACTCATGCGTGACAAGGTTATTACTGGTGCCTCATTTGTGCGCGATGAATCAGACCGTCAGGGCATGAGAATTGCTGTGGGACTGAAAAGGGGGCAGATTGCGGAAGTGGTGATCAATCAGCTTTATAAGCACACAAGCCTGCAGACAAGTTTTGGCATCATTTTTCTGGCGGTTGTGAATAACAGGCCCAGACTGCTGACCCTGAAGGATATTCTGACCCATTTTGTTGAGCACCGCAGAAATGTGATCATAAGACGGACCCGGTTTGATCTGAGGAAAGCAGAGGAAAGGGCTCATATACTGGAAGGGCTCAAAATAGCCCTTGATCATCTTGATGAAGTTGTTGCGCTTATACGGGCCTCTTCTTCTCCTGAAGAAGCAAGAAACGGGCTCATATCAAAATTTTCACTTTCCGCCGTTCAGGCCCAGGCCATTCTTGACATGCGTCTTCAAAGGCTTACAGGTCTTGAAAGAGAGAAGATAATAAGTGAATATGATGCTGTTCTGAAGGACATTGCCTGGTATAAAAAAATTCTTGCTGAAGATGAGGTTGTAAGGGGACTTATAAAAGACGAATTATCGGAAATTGATGAACAATTTGGTGATGAGAGAAGAACACGGATTATTGAGAGCACCGCTGAGATAAATATTGAAGATCTGATTGCAGAAGAGGACATGGTTGTGACTGTAACCAGAAGCGGCTATATCAAACGGGCTCCGGTTTCCTTATATGCAAGCCAGCACAGGGGCGGAAAAGGCAAGACAGCAATGGGAACCAAGTCAGATGATTTTGTGGAGCATCTGTTTGTTGCTTCAACTCATGCCACTTTTCTGTTCATTACCAGTTTTGGCAAGGTGTATCAGATGAAAGTGTATGAGCTTCCAATGGCCAAACGTTCAAGCCTTGGCAAGGCAATAGTCAATCTGCTTGATTTTGATGAAGAAGAAAAGCTTGCCACGATCCTTACTGTTGATGAATTTACGGAAAACAGATATGTGGTAATGGCCACAAGGAATGGAAGGGTTAAAAAAACCGATCTTATGGCCTATTCAAGACCCAGGTCAGGAGGGCTTATAGGCGTTAAACTTGCTGATGGCGATGAATTGATTGCGGCAAAGATAACTGACGGCGACATGAGTATCTTCCTCGGCTCAGATGCAGGCAAGGTGATCCGTTTCCACGAAAAGGATGTGAGGCCAATGGCAAGAGGGGCCATGGGAGTCAGAGGAATGAGAATTGACGAAGGCTCAAAGGTTGTGGGAATGGCAGCCCTTGGAAATCAGAAAACCCTCTTGACCGTGACTGAAAATGGTTATGGCAAACGTTCCCATGTCGAGGAATATAAAATTCAGGCCCGCGGGGGCAAAGGGGTGTTTTCCATCAAAACCTCAAAGCGGAACGGCAGGATGGTCTCTTTGCTTCTTGTGGATGACCATGATGAATTGATGATGGTGACAGACAAGGGCAAGCTCATCAGAATTTCCATTGAAGGCATAAGTGTGATCAGCAGAAATACTCAGGGTGTGAAGCTGATCAATCTGTCTTCTGATGAAAGCCTCATTGGAATTGCAAGGCTTCCTGAAGATGAGGAAGCTGCCACTGATGGACAGGCTGATGATGATTCAGGTTCAGGCGGTGAAATGATTGACCGGCAGGGAGAAGACAGCTGACAAGGGCCGTGGCCACAGAAAAAGGCTGAGGGAACGGTTCCTGAAAAACGGGCTTCAGGGATTTCATGACTATGAAGTCATTGAACTGCTTTTGTCTTTGAATACACCCAGAAAAGACTGTAAACAGAGTGCAAAGCTGCTTTTAAAACGGTTCAGAACCTTTCAGGGTGTGCTTGAGGCTGATCATGAACATCTATGCGAAGTTCATGGAGTCGGGCCTGTCAACAGTTTCGGCATCCGGCTCATTAAGGAAGTGGCAGACCGTTATCTTGAGAAGCGCATTCTTTCAAGGAATGTGGTTAAAAACCCCCATGACCTTGAAGCCTATCTCAGGCAGATTATGGGGCATAAAACAAAGGAAGTGTTTGCAGGTATTTTCCTTGATGCCCGTAATCGTGTGCTGGCAAATGAAATTTTGTCTGAAGGAACTTTGACGACAAGCTCAGTCTATCCAAGGGAAGTGATCATAAGTGCGCTGAAGCATAATGCCGCAGCAGTGATATTTGCCCATAACCATCCTTCAGGCGATGTTGAACCATCGCAAAGTGATATAGATATAACAAAAAAATTATTTTTTGCTTTAAAATATGTCGGGATAATATTACATGAGCATATGATTGTCGGAGCCGCAGCAACATTCAGTTTTGCTGCACACGGGTTTATCTCGGAATTTGACAGAAAATTTAATGAGATGCAATGATGAAACAGGATGAACTGCCGGAATGCTTTGGAAACCTTGAAAAAGTATTTCCCATGACAGAAAAGGGTTTGAGACAAACTCCGGATGAATGTTTTTACCATTGCCCGGTTAAAACCAGGTGCCTTAGACGGGCAATGGGAACAGAGGACGGGGTAAAGGTTGAAGAAGAAATCATTGAACGCAGTACAAAATCAGGGCTTATGAATTTTTTTGAACGCTGGTCCAGAAAAAAACAGGCCCATAGAAAAATCAGAAAATAATTTTGGAGGCAGGATGAGATCAGTAAGAGACATTGATGTTACATCAAAAAAAGTTTTTGTCAGGGTTGATTATAATGTGCCAATGGATGAGAATCTGAATATAACAGATGACAACAGGATTGTTGCTACCCTGGATCTGATTGAATATCTTGTGGAAAGGAAAGCAAGAATAATACTTGCTTCCCACCTGGGCAGGCCCAATGGAAAACCTGAGCCCAGATTCAGCCTTGCACCTGCATGTAAACGCCTGTCCGAGCTTGTAAACATGCCTGTGGAATTTGCAGATGATTGTATCGGGCCTGGTGTGGAGAAAAAGGTTAATGAGCTTTGTGACGGCCAGATATTGATGCTGGAAAACCTGAGATTCCATGACGGTGAAAAGAAAAATGACGATGAATTTTCAAAACAGCTTGCCGCACTCTGTGATGTATATATAAACAATGCCTTTGCAGTCTCTCACAGAGATCAGGCATCAGTAACCGGGATCCCCAGGTTTGTCAGGGAAGCAGGCGCAGGATTTCTGCTTGAAAAAGAGGTGAATTCGTATTACGATTCCGTTGAAAATCCAAAAAGGCCGCTTGTGGCTGTCATAGGAGGAGCAAAGGTATCCAGCAAACTGGGTGCGCTTGAGAATATGCTCAAATTTGTTGACAAGCTGATTATCGGCGGCGCAATGGCCAATACATTCCTCAAAAGTCAGGGAATTGATACAAAGGGATCCATGATTGAAAAGGATCTTTTGTCCAGAGCCGCACATATTGTGGATAAGGCAAAGGAAAAATCGATTGAGCTCATGCTGCCTGAAGATCTGGTCTGTGCGGAAAAATTTGATAAAGATGCTTTAAGTGTTGAAGTCAGTGTGGACAATATCCCTGATAAATGGATGGCCCTTGATATAGGCCCTGAAACTGCGTCTGCCTATGCAAGGGCACTTGCCGGTGCAGGCACAATTGTCTGGAACGGTCCCATGGGAGTATTTGAAATGGAAAAGTTTATGGCAGGAACAAGGAAGGTTGCCGAGGCAATCGCACATTCCGGGGCTTTTTCCATTGTAGGCGGCGGCGATACAGGCCTTGCCGCAAAAAAATGTAAAGTTGCCGACAAGGTAAGTTATGTTTCAACCGGAGGCGGTGCTTTTTTACATCTCATGGAGGGTAAAAAACTTCCGGGAGTGGTTGCTCTGGAATAATAATTCATTCAAAATAAAAGGAAAAATGCGATGTTCTGCAAACACAGGGATTGTTTAAGCCGGGAAGAAAGACTGAGACGTTCATATTATGAAGTGCTGAGAGATGAACTGGATCAATTTGTTCTGGGTTATTCCCTTATTGGATCCTATAATAATTTTTTAAGGCTCAGAACTCCCTACCCCTTTGTGGAATTAAGAGAACTCAAACCAAGGGCAAGAATCCCTTCTGTTGAATTTGAGGCCCAGAATTCATTTCTTATTATTTTTTCCGAAGACTATATTCCAGAACAGCATAAAAAATATATCCGCTATTTTGATGCCAACAAAACCACAAAGGAAAATCTGTTAAGGCATAAATATTTTCCTGATGTGGAAAATTTTAACAGAAATCTTAAATTTTTTGAAACAAATGATTTTTTTGCCCTTCTGCGTTCTCTTCTGCCGATTGATTATGCCCTTTTGATACAGAGAAACCAGCAGAGCAAGATCAGATATGCTCTGACCCATTTTCATGTCAGGATTGACTGGCCCATTGCCCAGGCATCTGAAGAACTGGCCAAGTATCTTCGTTATATTTCAAAGGATTTATATGAAAAAGGTGATAAATATGCAGAGGATTTCCAGAAAAAATTTTTTGAATATTACGGAGTGCCTGTGATGTCGGGCGGCAGAAGGACTGCAGCCATTGTTGCTGCCCAGTATTTAAGGCAGCTTCCCGGTATAACAACGGTATATGTTTCTTCCAGCGAATCCAGAAATCTTTTGAGAATCGATGAACAGGGAGTATCAAAGGCTGTTCTGGTGAAACTGCCGGGAGATGAGATTAAAAAACTTGCTAAGTCTGCGGGCATTACCCAGAACAGCTTTACAAAAAATTATG
>CAYUOB010000017.1:0-32724 GCA_964446145.1 uncultured Desulfobacula sp. | reverse complement strand
AAAATCACGGCCTGAAACGCGAATAAATTTATATCTTGCCGCAAGCCTGGTCTTTCTCCTGACCCAGGAGGATTTATTCATGCCATCGGAAAAAAAATTATCAGCATAGAATGAAGCATATTTTTTCATGTCCTTTGCAGACCATGCAGACATCCATTGATGAAGCACAGCAAGAACGCTATCTTTTGAAAACACAGGCCTGACAAGCATACCGGCCGCTGCGACCACAGGGTTTTTAAAACCTGTAAATTGTTTCGAAACCCGCTGAAAAACATCTCCGATAATTTTACATGAACCATTCTGAATTTCCATGAACAATTTTCGTTTTCCCACGGATATTGTCCGGTTTCCTGAAACAAACCCATAGTCGAACAGGGACACAATCATATTCCCGTGACGATATATACCCGTTCCTGAAATTCTTACACGGATTGGCAAACCAGAGTCAATCGCTTTTTTTCTGATTTCAACCCATTGCTCCCACCAGTTCATGTCAGGCAGATAGGAAGAGGAATAAAAGTTCAGATATTCATGATAAGTCTCTGTTTCCAATGCCTTTGCCCACCTGTCAAGCGTCTCCATAACAGGTTTCTGAAGGGCAGAAACAATTGCCCTGTCCTCCATATTAATCTTATCTTCTATAATAACAGCAGTGGAATCAAGGGTGATAAATTCCGACAGGGTAACAATATTATCATTTTCCATGGCAATGCACCCTTTTGAATCCATGGGTTTCAGTTTTCTGTTGGTTCCGTGCAGCCAGATGGCAGAGCCGTCCCTGCCCGCCCTTTGATCAATAAAATTCGGATAATCTGTGGGAAAAGCCTTTTTGCCGTATACAGGGGACAGATACCTGTCATCATATCTGTCCTTTAAAAAATAAATTCCCTCCGGAGTTTTTCTGTCTCCTGCCTTCTGTTTTGTTCCGTTCACCTCCCCTGTAGAGCACGGGAATCTGAACCTGAGCACAGGATTATTATCCTTTGATCCGTAAAGATAAAGAGTCTGGGTTGATTTTTCAACAAGTATGACGTTTTCATTGTCAGGCAGCTTGATGATACAGGAAGGTATTTTGTGGCCGCCTGCGAAGCCCAGTCCTGAAAAGGTAAAAAAAACCATGCACATGAAAATGGTATAAAAACGGGTCAGTCTGATTATCCTAAAAATTGTTTCCATGGAAAAGATATTATTGTCCGGTCAATTGCCTGTTGTTATCGTTTAAGTTTAAGATGCTCATAAGCCTTTTCTGATGCCTTTCTGCCGCTGGATGTCCTGAGAACCAGACCGATTTTCAAAAGAAAGGGCTCCACAACATCCACCAAAGTATCAGTTTCCTCCTGCAAAGTTGCTGCAATGGCTTCAATCCCAACTGGGCCTCCGTGATAAAAATCAATTATGGTTTTAAGATAGTTGCGGTCAAGGTTGGTCAGCCCCAGACCATCAATTCCTTCAAGTTCAAGTGCAGCTCTGACATTCTCACGTGTTATCCTGCTGTCTGATTTAACCATGGAATAATCCCGTACTCTTTTTAACAGGCGGTTTGCAATCCTGGGAGTACCCCTGGACCTGCCTGCAAGCTCAAGAGCCCCGTCCTCTGAGATCCAGGTCTGTAAAAGAGAAGCCGAGCGCTTGATGATAACTGCCAGCTGATCCCTGGAATAAAAATCAAGTGTTCTGAAAATTCCGAATCTGTCACGCAGGGGAGATGATAAAAGCCCCACCCTCGTGGTTGCTCCGATCAGAACAAATTGCTTGAGCCTGTATCTGTGACTTCTGGCATGGATTCCTTTGTCAAAAATAAAATCAATGGCAAAATCCTCCATGGCAGGATATAAAAATTCCTCAATAACCTTGGGAATTCTGTGAATTTCATCAATAAAAAGTATGTCACCTTCTCCAAGGTTGGTTAAAATACCTATGAGATCCCCACCCTTTTCAAGGGTTGGCCCGGAAGTCACTGTCAGGTCCCTGCCCATTTCATTGGCAATTATATGAGAAATTGTGGTTTTGCCAAGTCCCGGAGGGCCATGAAGCAATATATGCTCAAGCGGCTCATTACGCATTCTGGCAGCCTGAATGGCTATTTTAAGGGTTTTTACAGTATCGTCCTGCCCTATATAATCTTCAAACCCTGTGGGCCGCAACGAGACAATATCAGAAGATAAGTCATCATATGTTTTGCGTGAGGTGACAATTCCTTTTTTATCTGAAAAATCGGAAGAGTATGAAAGAATATCATCTGCCATTATTATTGATTCTCCCGAAATATCTCATCAAAAAGTTCCTCCGGCGTTGAAATCATGGTGTTTCTTGCAAGCGCCTCTGCTATCATTCTCCTGGCAGAACCAGGAGAATGCCCGAGTTGTTCAACAAGAACATCTGCAACCTGATCAGCTATATGAGATTTTTCCGTCTGTACCTGCACTGGATTATCCTGAGCTGCATCAGTGGACAAAATAACGAATTTTTCCAGTTTCCCATGAAGAGTTGCAATTATTTTTTCTGCAGTTCTTTTACCGATCCCGTTCAGCCCGGTTAAAAATTTCACATCCTTGTTCTCAATTGCCAAAGCAATATCCCCGGCAGGGCAGCTCATGGCTTTCACTGCCTTTAAAGGCCCTATCGCTGCAACAGTGATGAAAATCTGAAAAAACTGTTTTTCTTCAAAGGTTTCAAACCCTATCAATACCGGTTTGGGCTGTCTTTCAGTCTGATGATAATAGATATACAAAGCTGTCATATCATCTTTACCGGCATTGACAAGCTTTTCAACAAGCCTTGGATTAACCGTTATCTCATAGCCTGTATTGCCTGCCAGCAACAGGATATGATCCTGTCCTGAATGAAGAATTTTCCCCTCAAGATACCCTATCATAACATTTTTTTATGCCTGTAATAACCTGTCAGGGCAAGCCCCAGTGCATCTGAGGCATGAAAAGGCCTGATTTTACCGTCATGGTTCAGCAAATGACGCACAGCTCTTTCCATCTGGAATTTATCGGCACGCCCGTTGCCTGAAATAATCTTTTTTACCTCCCTTACAGGAATTTCCTCTGCGTCGAGGCCCGCTTTAAAAGCCGCCACAAGAATCACTCCTGAAACCTTGCCAAGCATAATACCTGATCCGGGGTATTTTTCAAGGGAGTATATGTCTTCAATAACAACATGATCAGGCTGCTGTTCACGCAAAAAATCCAGGATTTTGGAATAAATGATGTGAAGCCTTAAGGAGACAGGATCCTGCGCATCGGTTGAGATACTTCCAAACGAATAGGCACAGATCTGTTTTGAATTTCCCTGAACGACCCCTATGCCTGTTCCTGCAAGACCAGGATCAATTCCAACAACCTTAATCATAAAATTCAGATAAAATTTATTTCAAATTTTTCAATTTTTCCCTGGCATATTTTGCTTCAGGAGAATCAGGATATTTCTTGATCAGTTCTTTCAGGATCAGTCTTGCATTGGCTTTTTCACCCAGTTCGGCAAAGGCATATCCCTGTTTCAGCCGTGCAGCTGCAGACTTGTTGCTGTCAGGATATTTTTCAATTACCTTCTGATATTCCAGTATGGCTTTTTCAAACCATTTTTCATAATAATAGCTGTCAGCTATCCAGAACCTGGCATTGTCTGCACGGTCTGAATCAGGATATTTATTAATGAAATTTTCAAATTTAATGCGGGCGTTTGTTGTATCACCTTCATCAAGCAGCTTTTTTGCTTCATTGTATAATTTTGTGGCATCGTCCTGGCCTGATACAGGGTTTACATCAGCTGTCCCTGTTCCGGATGCTGGTTTTCCCAGTTCTCCTCCTGCCAAAGGCTCAAACCCCATGTACTTTTCAATACGAATCAGTTTTTCATAATTTCTGGAAATTGCCTGGTCAAGCCTCGTCAGTTTTTTCTCTGTATCCTGGGAGCTTTGCTGTTCCAGAATATCAATACGGTGATTTACCTCTTCAACGGAGCCTTTAAGGCGCTGGATATCTTCTCTGCATGCCCTCAGAGCATATTTGAGCTCTGCATATTCCTCCTTGGTTATTGCAGGAGCATTATCAAGTTTTTTCTCGATTGCAGAAAGATTTTTTTCAAATTCCATGCGGGCTTTTTCATTTTGCCTGGCCTGCCTGGCAAGCTGCCGGCTGTTATCCATTTCAAGGGCAGCAACCCTGTTCTCAAGTGCAGTAAACTGCTGGGGCTCCACACAGGCACTGATAAAAAACAGGCCAATAAAGATACAAAGCAAACACAGCTTTTTCATGGTTAAACTCCGGAAGTTACAAAACTCAAGCCAATTCAGGCGCATAACATCATTTTCCCTGTGACATCATGCGCCTGAATCAAATCTTTTTACAGATATCATCAATTAATCACAAAATGAGCGCGCCTGTTTTTCCTGTAAGCCTCCTCAGTTTTACGGGTATCAAGCGGACGTTCCTCTCCGTAACTGATGGTGTCAAGCCGGGATGGTGAAATACCAAGATCAATCATATATGCTTTAACAGCCGCAGCCCTGCGTTCACCTAAGGCAAGGTTGTATTCAGTTGTCCCGCGTTCATCACAATGGCCCTCAATTGTAACAGACACCATGGGGTTGGCTTTCAGCCAGGCAGCTTTTTCCTTGAGAATCATTTTTGCCATGGAACTCAGGTCTGAGCTGTCAAAAGCAAAATGAACATTCTGATTGACAAAACGCTGTTTTGCCGCAGCAATTTTTGCTTCTTTCATTGCCTGTTCTTTGGCGCGCTGATCTGCAAGTTTCTGCTGGGCAATGCGCTCTGCCTCCTGCTCAGCTTTTGCCTTGGCATCTGCATCCTGCTGAGCCTTGGCCTGGTCTTCAATTGTGGTTGCATCGGTTACAACTGTTTTCTTGGCACATGATACTGTCAGAAAAAGCCCTGCAACAAGAACAGCCAAAAGAATATTCATCCACACTCGATTTTTCATTTTCATTTTCCTCCTTGTTCAATTAATTAAATATTATATTTATCATCAATCCGTAACAGCTGCTGATACTGACCAGGCCGGCTGAGTCTGTCTGCCTTTCATTTTAAAAAGCATACGCTGGTCAGTCCCTGATGCATTCATCACAAATATTCTCGGGATTCCACCCTGCCTGTCAGAAGTAAAACACAACATGCTGCCGTCAGGAGACCAGCATGGATCCTCATTATCCCCGGAATTCATGGTAAGCTGAACCGGCATTCCTGAATCAATATCCATTATATAAATATTGATATTATTATCTTTTATCCCCACATAGGCAATTTTTCTTCCATCCGGCGACCAGGCAGGCGAGGTATTATTGAATCCCGTAAATGTCAAGCGCCTCACCTCCCCTGATTCAAGATCCTTTATATATATCTGAGGAGTGCCTGCTCTTTTTGAGGTAAAAACTATTTTTTTACCGTCAGGTGAAAATCGGGGCGACACATCAATCCCCCAGCTTTTAGTTACTCTTTTAATAATTTCTCCCTTCAGGGTCAATAAATAAATTTCAGGGTCCCCTGAAAAACTTAAGGTTGCGGCAAGTTCAGCATGACCCGGCATCCATGAAGGAGAAATATTCATACCCTTGTAATTTACAATGGCTCCTCTTTTCTCCTTCAGATTTCTTATGAAGATATCAGGGCCACCCTTTGCATAGGAAACATAGGCAAGCCATTTGCCGTCATATGACCATGCAGGAGAAAGGGTGATGCTCTTATGGAAAGTGAGCTGTTTTATATTGTGTCCGTCAAAATCACAGGTAAATATTTCCTTGTGCCCATTTATAGTCGACACAAAAGCGATTCTACTATTGAACACACCCCATTTTCCAGTCAGTTTGCGGGAAATTTCACTGCAGAACATGTGAACCATTTTTCTGATCTGGGAAACAGGGCCTGAATACAATTTTCCGACAACAAGACTTGTGCTGAAAGTATCAAAAAGCCTGAGTTCAAGCTTCACCTTGCCATTTTGTTCCAGAATGCCGCCTGTAATAAGCAGTTCAGCGCCGATCCCTGTCCAGTCTCTGAAATTTATCTGGCCAAGCTGAATTCCTGTTTTGGAAGGTTCAGATAAAAATGCCGCTGGATTCATTGTTTTAAGATAACCTGTAAAATCAAGTGACTGCTCCAGAATCTGTCTTGCAAGCTGCCCTGCCCTGATTTCTGCGGGATGCCCTGTAAACACCTTGAATTCAGGGATTGCAACAGGAGTCTTTTTTATAAACGGATTGGAGATATTGATATAATCATAGGCACGTGCAATGGAAGGAATAATAAACAAAAAAAATATTCCTAGACAACAACACAATATACGATATAACCGATTTTTCATGACAGAATCACCATACCCCTTATTTAGCCCAATGGAAACCATTTTTATTTTAAGCCCTTTGGAGTAAATGCGATCAGCACATCATATGAGTACATTCCGGCTGGCAACGGAGGAAGCGGGTTTGCTTTTTTTATTGCCCTTTTTGCAGATTCATCAAGGTAATGGTTTCCGGATCTGGTTTCATAAATTATATCCCTTATTTCTCCGTTTCTCAAAATTTTGATCAGGATTCTGACTTCAAGATTCTGATTCATGCCCGCAAGAATGTCATTATATACCCAATTTTGTTTTATTGCAGACCCCATAACCATTTTATACAATTCAATGGGTTTATACCCTTTCCGGCCGGCAGCAGAGCCGCTCCTGCCCGCAGCTTTCCCGCCCTGGCCCGCCAGCTTGTCCTGCAGATGTTTCAATACCTGGGCAATTCTTTTTTCGTCCTGACTCTCAAATTTCTGTGGAGTGCCGGGTGTATTTTTTTCCGTTTTTTTCTGCTCTTTTGCCTGGTGTTTCCGGGGCCTTGGCTTTACTGGTTTTTTCTTCCTGGATTTTTTCTTTTTCAATTGTTCCGCCATCAATTTTTTTAAATTAACAGGCTTGGCTTTCAGAGTGATATCAGGTTTGATGACAGGTATCTTGCGGGGCTTTGACTTCACAGGTTTTGGTTTCAGGCTGGAAAGCCCGTTCTTGTTCTTACTATCCTGGCTTGATGAATGATTTTCATTTTTTGCAGAATCCGCAAGCACAGGCTCCGGAGTAAATGACACCAGATCAACCTTGATAACTGAAGGCAGAGGTTTTACGTGTTTCAGAGAACCAAAAAAAACAAAGCCTGTAAAAACAAGCAGATGCGCAATCATGGAAACACAGAAAAAAACCGCAATCACTCTGGTGGAATGCATGGACGTGCCAGAGAAAAAACTGTCCTTGTCAGTTGGATTTTTCCGTAAATTCATACCCACCAGTCAGGATTTTTTCTCATTTTCGGGCAAAGTAATCATACCAAGATTTTTTACACCCGCCTTTTTTATCTTGGACATTACATTGACAACAACCCCATAGGGCACTTTCTTGTCAGCTTTAAGATAAACATTTTTCTCATCCAGGTTTTCCAGTATGGCCCTGAGCTTCTGGGCAAGAAACTCCACGCTCACAACCTGATCATTAATAAACACCTTAAGGTCATTGTCAATGGATATAACAAGCCGGTCTTTGCCCTCTTTAAGAGGTTTTGAAGCAGCTCTTGGCAGGTTCACATCAACTCCCTGCACCATCATGGGAGCCGTGACCATGAAAATAATGAGCAGAACAAGCATGACATCAACAAAAGGAGTGACATTGATCTCGGACATGAACTGATTATCACCTGAACCCGTATACATCATACCTCCATCTGTTTTTGGATATCACGTTCCATTATATTAAGGATATCAGAACCAAAGCTTTGCAGTTCAGAATCCAAAGCCCTTATCCTGTCTGTAAAATAATTATATGCAATAACAGAAGGGATTGCCACTGCAAGGCCTGCAGCAGTGGCAACCAGAGCTTCTGAAATTCCAGGAGCCACCACGGCAAGGCTTGCGGAACCACTAAGGCCGATACCCTGAAAAGTATCCATAATACCCATTACAGTCCCAAAAAGCCCTATAAACGGAGCTGTGTTTCCGGCGGTTGCAAGAAAAGGCACCAATTGCACAAGACGTCTTATTTCCACGCCTATGGTCCGGTTGATGGTTCTTTTTATGCTTCCCACAGCCTGAAAATATGAAGTCTGGGTTTTATTGATTCGTGACTGAGAATTATCCTTACCGTCCGACCTTGCCATCTCCATATAGGCTGTAATGAAAATTCTGGCCGTGGGGCAGGATCTCAGGGCCTTGGCCTTTGAAAACGCATCTGCAAGATTGCGGCACTGCCAGAAGATATCAGTAAATTCAGCAGATTCCTTAAAAGCTTTTCTGATATATCTGAATTTTATGAAAATAATCGCCCAGGACATAATGGAAAAAAACAATAAAACCAGCAGAATAAATTTAACAACCGGGCCTGTATCGCTCAACATGTAAAACAACCCAAGAGTTTGTGTGGACATAACCCCTCTCTTAAAATCTATTTTCAGATATAAGGTAAAATAATATATAAATTTCAATAAAACTAAGTATATGAGCGGGCATTCCATGTCAAGTGCTTATTAAACTTAGTTCTGTGGGAAACCCGCAGTATTCCTGCCATTTACAAACAACAAAACCCCTGCGCCGATTCTGCACAGGGGTTTTGTTCATTTGGTATATGTAAAATTAAAATTTATTAATTATTACATCATTCCGGGCATTCCTCCGCCCATTCCGCCCATTCCGCCGCCGGGCATTCCGCCTGCCATTCCAGCACCTGCTGCATTTTCTTCAGGTTTTTCAGCTATCATGGCTTCAGTGGTCAGCATCACAGATGCAACGCTTGCTGCATTCTGAAGTGCGAAACGGACAACTTTTTTGGGATCAATAACACCTGCTTCAATCAGGTCTTCATAAACATCGGTTCTTGCATTGTAACCAAATGCGCCCTCACCTTCCTTGACCTTGTTAATGACAACAGAGCCTTCAACGCCTGCATTGTCTGCAATTTTTCTCAAAGGTTCCTCAATGGCCCTGGCAATAACCTGAACACCAAGTTTTTCCTCGCCTTCAAGATCAAGAGATTCAAGAGCTTTAAGGCTTCTTACAAGGGCAACGCCGCCGCCGGGAACAATGCCTTCCTCAACAGCTGCGCGTGTCGCATTAAGAGCATCTTCCACTCTTGCCTTCTTTTCTTTCATCTCGGTCTCAGTTGCTGCACCCACATTGATAACTGCAACTCCGCCGACAAGTTTGGCAAGTCTTTCCTGCAGTTTTTCCCTGTCATAATCGGAAGAGGTTTCCTCAACCTGAGCACGGATCATTTTTACGCGGCCCTCAAGAGCTTCTCTTGAGCCTGCACCGTCAACAATTGTGGTATTGTCCTTATCAATTGTAACGGATTTTGCCTGGCCAAGATCCTGAACGCCGACATTTTCCAGCTTGAGCCCGATATCTTCTGAAACGACCTGGCCGCCTGTGAGAACAGCAATATCCTCCAGCATGGCTTTTCTTCTGTCACCAAAACCAGGGGCTTTTACAGCTGCCACATTCAGAGTACCGCGCAGTTTGTTGACAACCAGAGTGGCAAGGGCTTCGCCCTCAACATCTTCTGCAACAATGACAAGAGGCTTGCCTGTCTTGGCAATTTCTTCAAGAATGGGAAGGAGATCTTTCATGGATGAAATCTTTTTATCACATATCAGGATAAAAGGATTTTCAAGAGATACAACCATCTTTTCAGTATCAGTTACAAAATAGGGAGAAAGATAACCGCGGTCAAACTGCATACCCTCAACAACATCAAGGGTTGTGTCCATTGATTTTGCTTCTTCAACAGTGATAACCCCTTCCTTGCCGACCTTATCCATTGCCTCTGCAATGATGTTGCCGATGGTTTCATCATTATTGGCGGAAATGGTTCCGACCTGAGCAATTTCATTCTGATCCTTGGTCGGTTTTGCCATTTTCTCAAGTTCTTCCACAACCCTTGCAACAGCTTTGTCAATACCGCGTTTGATACCCATGGGGTTATTGCCTGCAACCACAAGTTTCTGGCCGTTTTCATATATTGCCCTTGCAAGAACGGTGGCTGTTGTTGTTCCGTCACCTGCCATGTCAGAAGTTTTGCTGGACACTTCCTTTACCATCTGAGCGCCCATGTTTTCAAACTTATCTTCCAGATCAATTTCCTTTGCAACGGTGACACCGTCCTTGGTAATATTGGGAGAACCCCAGGATTTTTCTATAACGACGTTTCTGCCTTTGGGTCCAAGTGTCACCACAACTGCATCTGCAAGAGCTTTAACACCCTTGAGCATAGCTTCACGGGCCTTAGCATCATATTTAATCATTTTTGCCATTTTCAATAATCTCCATTTATATCGTTAAATTATTCAATTACACCAAGAACATCATCCTGACGCAGGATAAGATAATCAATGCCATCAATTTTCACATCTGTTCCGCCATATTTGCTGAACAGAACACGATCGCCGACTTTAACGTCCATGGGCAGAAGTTTGCCGTCTTTTCCCATACGGTCGTTACCTGAGGCTTCTACCTTGCCTTCTGCAGGTTTTTCCTTTGCTGTATCAGGAATAATTATGCCGCCTTTTGTTTTTGAATCCTCTTCAACGCGTTCAACCAGAATTCTGTCACTCAGTGGTCTTAAACTCATGGTTACTTTTCTCCTTTTTTACATCATGTTATTCAAGTTAATGTAATTGATTTATTTTGTTTCAACTTCAAAAAAAGTGTCTGGTCTTAGTCTGATGATTTTTTTGAAGTTGTTTCAGACGATTTGGACTTAGTCTCGGATTTTGCTTCAGATGTTTTTCCTGATCCGGATTTTGATCCGCCGTAATCGGTAACATACCAGCCTGACCCCTTGAGCTGGAATGAGCTCTGGGAAATCAGCTTCTTCAAATGCCCGCTACAATGAGAACATGTCTCAAGCGGTGGGTCGCTGATCTTCAGAAACGCTACCTCAATTCTTCCACACTTTGTACATAGAAACTCATAAACCGGCATTTCACTTCTCCATTTTTCTTTAAGTCGCCTTGAAAAATCAAAGATAAAATAATTAGTCTTTTACCCTTGTCAAGAAGGTTTGAGCAATTTTTTTAATGATTATCAGTTTTCGGGAATAATGAGCCAATCCTTATAAAAATCAAATACTTGCCCCATTCCCAAGATTGGTGCCGGCTCAAGGATAATATGGGTGAGTTTATGAACTTTGCGTTCCTCTTCCATGGTGACATCTGATTCATTTTTATTTTCATACCGCTGTTCAAACTTTGAAAACCGTACAATATGAACCAGCTCATGGGTAACAATATATAAAAGAAACGCAAATAAAAGCAGCCCGTCATTCATGTCCAGGGCATGCAGTATTGCCGGATCCTGCAGACATACCTTATAAAAGCTGAAAGAAGATGAATTCAGGGCAATATCCTGTTCATGCCCTTCATATTTTATAACCTGGGCAAAGGGCCCTTTGACACGCTCATGTGGAGCCAGATCCCTTGCTGTTTTGATATCATATTTGTTTTTAAGCCATTGGGCCGAAGACATTTTAAAATAATTACTCACAAGATCCTCTGATGTTTTTACGGCCTCATCCACCTTTAAAAGCTCTTCCGCATTAAAATAACGAGAATCTGTCATATTCCGCCTTTTCATGATGTAATAAACAATTGGACATCAGGATCAATATCCGCTATAGTGAATATTTAACAAATTTTTTAAAAAAATTAAATTAAATATAAAGGAGGTGATTTTTTTGAGCAGCGTCATTAAGAAAAGAAGAAAAAAGATGAGAAAACATAAACACAGAAAGCTCCTTGCCAAGACCAGACACCAGAGAAAGAAAAAATAGCGTTCACAATACGGGGAGTATTGAGTTGCACATACGGTTTTGCTTGACTCAATACTCAACCCGCTCATTTTCTACACAATTTTTATTTTCCTATCCCCTTAAAATATTTCATGAAATCAGAATCCGTTGAAAGCACGAGGCTTGTGTCCTTACGCAAAGTTTTTCTGTAAACCTCAAGAGTCTTTAAAAAAGCATAAAAGTCAGGATCTGCCCCATAGGCATCAGCATAGATTTTAATGGCCTTGGCATCTGCATCACCCTTGATTTTCTGAGCCTGTTTATACGCCCTGGATCTTATCACCTGCAGTTCTTTTTCCTTTTCCCCCCTGATATTGCTGGCTTCTCCACGGCCTTCAGCCCTGTATTTTTCAGCTATCTGGTTTCTTTCTGCAATCATCCTTTTATAAACAGCTTTTCTTACGCTTTCGATATAATTGATGCGCTTTATCTTAACATCAACAAGTTCTATGCCAAAAGGCCTGAGTTTTTCCCTTGCCTGCTGTTCAATGCGTTTTGTAATTTCATCACGGCCGAGATGAATCTGGTACTGATCACGTTTACTGACATCCTTGTCTATATTTTCAAAAGTATCCATGGGCCTGCTGGAATTTCTGACACTTTCAACAAGGGGGTATGATGTCACAAGGTTTCTCATGGAAGGCCCGATAATATCATCAAGGCGCTCCAGAGCTGCAAATTCATTGTTAACCGTCTGAAAATATTTAACAGGATCAACTATCTTCCACCTTGCAAAGGTATCCACCCATATATAAGTTTTATCCTTGGTGGGCACCTGTCCCGGGTCTCCATCCCAGGTAAGAAGATTCTTGGGGAAATAATTGGCCACCTGAAAAAAGGGAAGCTTGAATTTCAACCCTGCTGTTTTAATGGGTTTGCCAACCACCTTGCCGAACTGAGTAATCACCACCTGCTGGGTTTCATCAACAACATAGCACGAACTATATGCCAGCACAGCAAGGATAAAAACAATTACAAGTCCAAAACTTTTTACCGTATTATTCATTTTTCACTCACTTTTTCTAGGGAATCTGTTTGCCGGGAACCTGTACAGAGCCTTGAGCTCCCAGATTCAACAATGGCAGCACATTTTTCTGGTCAGAATCAATTACATATTTTTTTCCAAGCTGAGGAATGATTTTCAGCATGGACTCAAGATAAAGGCGTTTTCTGGTCACATCCTTTGCCATTGCATAGGCCTTATAAATGGCAGTAAACTTGGCAGCATCACCCTGCGCCCTGTTGACCCTGTCAATGGCATAACCCTGGGCATCCTTGATCAGTCTCTGGGCTTCACCGCGTGCAAGGGGGACTGCCTTGTTATATTCTTCCTTGGCCTTATAAATTGTCTGCTCCTTTTCCTGAATGGCCTGGTTCACCTCATTGAATGAAGGCTGAACAGGTTCAGGAACATTGGTTTTCTTCATCTCAATTGTAACTATACTGATTCCGGACCTGGCAATATCCATTTCCTTTTGAAGCATCTGCTTGGCTGCAAGCGCTATTTCCTCACGTTTGCTGATAACTTCGTTAATACTCCTGTCACCCACCACGGTTCTCATGGAAGCCTCAGACATATCCCTGAGTATGGCCCTCACATCCTTCACCTTGAACAGATAATCGCTTGGATTGGAAATCCTGTACTGAACAATCCAGGGCACCACAGCCACATTCAGGTCTCCTGTAAGCATGAGCAGGGCCTCCCTTGAAGGACTGTTATTGGAAAACCTGAAATTATTGGCTCCCTTGACGGTCTGAAACCCGAACTCTTCCTTATAGACTCTTTTAACCTTTACCTTGGTGACCTTTTCGATTCCAGAAGGCAGTTTGAAATTCAGGCCTGGCTGTGCAAGTCTGGTGAATTTGCCGAATCGCTGGATCACGCCCACTTCATCGGTTTCAACAGTAAAAAAGGTTGATGAGCCAAAAATCACCACCAGCACCACAATTATAGCCAGCATGATTCCAGAGCCCTTAAAATTCTTAAAACGGCTGAAAAACTCATCCATCTGCGGCGGCCTTGGTATGCCAGGCCCGCCTCCTTCTCTTTTCTGTTCAAATTTTTGCTGGTTTTCTCTCAGTTTTTCCCAATCCCAATTCATGAATTCTGTATCCTGTGCATTAGTTTCTGATTTATTCAAAAATTCCGGTTTTAAACAGGAATATACCCTTATTTATATTTATCAGGGTAAAAAGGCAATATCTTATTTAAAACAGAAAACCACAACCAGAATAACGACAAGGGGATTTCAATGGTTTAACTGTATATCCAGACATGATAATATGCTAAAAATTATCCATGTGCACTAACCTGAAAGGAAATAAAATTTGAACGAAAGAAAAAAAGAACTCACCCACATAGGAGATGTCCTGAGCTCCGCCCTTGCCCGGTACAGACCTGCCAAGGATACCCAGATGACAAAAGTGTGGGAAATATGGGACAATACAGTGGGAGAACAAGTCTCCATGAATGCAAAACCGTGTTCCTTCAAAGATGGAATACTCATTGTCAATGTATCAAGCTCGGCTTGGGTTTATCAGCTCAAATTCCTTGAAAAGGAGATGATCCACAGGATCAACCGGCAACTTGACACTCCGATGATTAAAAAACTGAAATTCAAAATAGGTAAAATTCTTGGATAATCCTCTACAACGTTGTGATATCCGCCTGTCCCAGCCTGAGAACGGATATAGAAGTTCAATGGACGCTTTTCTGCTTGCCGCCCATGTACTCCCTGACGCCAAAAAAAGAATCATTGATATCGGGTGTGGATGCGCAGTGATTTCAATCATGCTTGCAAAAAAATTTGCCGGCCTTGAAATCACCGGGGTTGAAATCCAGAAAATCCTGGCTGATCATGCCAGGAAAAATGTAAAAGACAATGGCCTTGACCAATGCATAAATATAATTCACAGCGATATAAAGGCCGTAAAACCTTCTGACATAGGCGGAAAAGCAGATATTATCGTGTCCAACCCGCCGTACAAAAAAAAAGGCTCTGGCAGAGTCAACCCTGATTACGGGAAAGCCGTGGCACGGCACGAAATCAGCCTTGACATGGAACAGCTTGCCCAATGTTGTGCAAATCTTCTGAAAAACAAGGGCAAAATTTATATTATTTTTCCGGCGGAACGGGTCTGTGACCTTTTCAATGCCATGGCTGCATGCAGACTCAGAATTACAAGCACAAGATTCATACACATAAAAAAACATGAGCCCGCAAAAAGAGTGATAATCTGCGCAGAAAAAAACAGTGCAGGCCAATGCATTGTCATGCCTCCCCTTTTTATCTTTGAACAGAAAAATAAATTTTCAGATGAATATGTTTCATTGTTTAAACCTTGACACCATAGTAAAAAGATACTATTTTGCCTTGAAATAAATGACCCAGGGAGAGGTGACCGAGATGGCTGAAGGTGCACGCCTGGAAAGCGTGTGTATCCTAACCGGGTACCGAGGGTTCGAATCCCTCCCTCTCCGCCACCGATCATGCCGGACATCATGTCATATCAAGTATTAGCACTGAAATACAGGCCACTTAAGTTTGATGAGGTTGTAGGACAATCCCATGTAACAACAACCCTTGCCAATGCAATTTCATCTGACAGGGTTGCCCATGCAATCCTTTTTACGGGACCCAGGGGAACCGGCAAAACCACCATTGCAAGAATTCTTGCCAGAGCAGTAAATTGTGCCGGCAGATCCGGTTCAGAGCCATGCAATGAGTGTAAAATCTGCAGGGATATAATTGAAGGACACTGCACTGATGTCTTTGAAATAGACGGAGCATCAAACAACAGCGTGGATCAGATAAGGGAAATCAGGGAAAATGTCACCTATATGCCCTCTGCCGCCCGGTTCAAAATATATATAATTGATGAAGTCCACATGCTGTCCAACGCTGCCTTCAATGCCCTGCTTAAAACACTTGAAGAACCACCTGCCCATGTAATGTTCATTTTTGCCACAACCGAGGTGCACAAGCTTCCTGCAACAATTCTTTCACGGTGCCAGCGCCATGATCTTGGAAGAATCTCCCTTCCGCTGATTTCAGGCCATCTTAAAAAACTATGTTCAATGGAAAATTTTGAACTTGAACCAAGAACCCTTGATATCGTTGCAAAGGAAGCAGACGGCTCCATCAGGGATGGCCTAAGCCTGCTTGACAGAATATTGTCTGCAGCAGGAACAAAAAAAATTGATCATCAGACCGTGCTTGATATTCTGGGTACTCTTGACACAAAAATCATGCATGAGGTCAGCAATGCAATTTTTGAAAAAAATTGTTCCCGGCTCATAGATATTGTGGATGAAATACATGGTTCAGGGCTGGACATGAAAAAATTCTATGCAGACCTGATCATCCATTTCAGGAATATGAATATCATAAAGCATTGCGGAACTGACACAAAAGCCATTGATCTGCCCCGTGATGAAAAACAGGAAATCTCCCTGGCAGTGGAAAAATTTTCAGGTCACTTCCTGACCAGAATACTGCATCTGCTTCTTGAGGGAGAGTCAATGATAAGGTATTCAGCACACACAAGAACTGCCATTGAAACAGTCCTCCTGAATCTGACAGAGCTCAATCCAGGAGCCTGCATCGAGCAGATAATAAAAAAACTGGATATTTTGAAAACCAGATTCAGCACACAATCAGATGGAACCGCCCACCCTGCTGCCACTGCCCAGACCGGGCCCTCTGCCATTCAGGCTCAGAACAAAGATACCAGGCATACAGACGATTGTGAACAGGAAACCCGAGATGTATCCTCCAAAGTGCCTGAAAAAACATGGCAGAACTTTTTAAACCAGGTTTCCAGAACTGTTCCGTCTGCAGCCACACTCATTGCCAGGGCAAAAATAACAAAAGAGACTCAGGATGAAATCACAATCGAGTTAAAAAACTGCTCTTCCTATGAAAAAAAACGTCTTGAAACAAAAAAAGAGCAGATTGAGACAATCTGCAGGGAAAGTTTCGGGAAAAAATTAAATATGAGACTTTTCTGTGAAAACAAACCCGCACCAACCCCGTCACAAGATGGCGGCAACGATATGAAATCAAGGCAGGAAGCACTTTATCACCCATTGGTTGTTGACACTCAAAAAATATTCAATGCACAAATAATAAAATATTAAAAACAGGAGAACAGATCATGAGAAATATGAACACCATGATGAAACAGGCACAAAAACTTCAGAAAAAAATGCTTAAAACACAGGAAGAACTTGCGAAAAAAACCGTTGAAGCATCTTCCGGCGGCGGCATGGTCAAGGTTGTTGCAACAGGTGCCCAGAAAATACAGTCCATTGTGCTGGAAAAAGAAATCATTGACCCGGAAGACATTGAAATGCTCCAGGATCTTATTCTTGCCGCTGTCAATGATGCACTGAACAAATCCCAGGAAATGGTATCTGCTGAAATGGGAAAACTTACAGGCGGATTTAATATCCCAGGGCTTTGACACCTGATGAACCACTACCCTGATTCCATTCTGAACCTTATCTCGAGCCTGTCAAAGCTGCCCGGCATAGGCAGAAAAACTGCGGAAAGGCTGGCGCTTCATATTCTGCATGCTCCGGAGAAAGAGGTATATGCACTTGCCGAAAATATAATTACCGTGAAAAAAAAAATCAGGCTGTGCACCAACTGCTTTGCCCTTACCGATGGTAAAATGTGCAGGATCTGCAGCGATCCTGCACGGGACCACAGCATCATCTGTGTTGTGGAAAACCCTTCTGACATGGCAGCAATTGAAAAATCCAATGCTTTTTCAGGTATATATCATATCCTTGGGGGAGCGCTTTCCCCCATTGATGGCATAGGGCCAAATGAATTAAGGATAAAGGAATTGTTCAAAAGGGCAAAAAATACGGAAACAAGGGAAATTATCCTGGCAACCCAGACCGATGTTGAAGGAGAAGCCACTGCTTCGTATCTTCTTGAAAAACTGAAAACAATGGATATAAAAGTCACCAGAATAGCAACCGGAATTCCAATGGGAGGAAATTTCCAGTACACTGACTCTCTTACCATGCAAAAAGCCCTGGAAAAACGATATGGATTCTGAATATAAAACAGGCAATGATATTTTTAAATGCCTCCAGTGCGGAGACTGCTGCAAAGGATTTGGCGGCACCTATGTCAATGAAAATGACATCTTCAACATCTCAGCCTATATAAACTGTAACCCTGAACAATTCATTGCAAAATATTGTGACAGATCAGGTTCACGCCATGTCCTTGCACTCGGCAATGACGGATACTGCATTTTTTTTGACAAAACAAGGCAATGCACCATCCATCCTGTAAAACCTTATATGTGTAAAGCCTGGCCATTTATACAGGCTGTAATTTCACATCCTGAAAACTGGGATGCCATGGCAGGGGCATGCCCTGGCATGAAAAAAAACATTCCCCATGCAGACCTTGAAAGAATTGTGAGAGCGGAAAAGACAAAACTTGATGCATTGACTGCGGCAAAATAAGACAGGCCAGATAATAACAAGGCCTATTTTTTCCTGCCGATACCCATATCTGCAAACTGACGCGCAATACTGTCACGTTCATAGACTATTTCAACCCTGCGGTTCAATGCACGTCCCCTTGCTGTGTCATTTGTGGCAACAGGATGATACTGGGCATACCCTTCTGCGGAAATATATTTGGGAGGAACTCCGTTCTTAACAAGGAGGCGGACAACAGTGGAGGCTCTGGCAGTTGAAAGTTCCCAGTTGGAAGGATAAAGGGGTGATGAAATGGGCGTACTGTCAGTATATCCTTTGATTTTAACATGATACGCAAGTTTGGAAAGCACAGCTGCCACTTTTTTCAAAACATCTTTTCCCTTTTCAGAAAGCTGGGTGCCGCCCTTGGGAAAAAGCAGAAGATCAGACAGGGTTATCACAACCCCGTCATCACTTTTTGTGACGCTCACTTCGCCCCCAAGTTTATTGAAAAGGACAAGTTCCCTGACCTCACTTACAATATCATCCATTTCCTTTTCAATCATGCCGCCCAGCTCATCCACCTGCTGATTTTCAGTGGGCTTTTCCGAAGGAACAGCATGCATGGTCAGACCTTCCCTTGTGCCTGATTCAGGAACTGCCTGGGCCCCCAGCGCACTTCTCAAAGACTGAACAAGCTCCTTGTAGGTCTCCTGCTGCGTGGTACTCATGGCAAACAGCAGAACAAAAAAGCACATCAGCAGTGTAACCAGATCGGAAAAAGTACACATCCATTCAGGTGCACCTGCTTTCTGCTTTTTTTCTTCCTCAGGAGGGGCCGACAGCACCATCTCCTCTTCAGGCTCTGCGCCTGCAGCTTCTTCAGCCATGATTATTCTCTTTTATTTTTTTGAGTCCTTGCCTTTTTTGCTGTCATCAAGATAAATTTTCAGTTTGTCTTCCATCAGCTTCGGGTGTTCTCCTTCCCGAATGGAAATAATCCCCTCAAAAATAATATTCATATTGGTGATTTCTTCTTCGTTTCTGCCGCCCAGCTTTTCCGCCATTGGAATAAAAAACAGATTGGCCATCACAGCCCCGTAAAAAGTGGTAATCATGGCAACAGCCATTTTAGGGCCGATTGAAGAAGGATCATCAAGGTTGGCCAGCATCTGAACGAGGCCGATCAGGGTTCCGATCATGCCGAATGCAGGGGCATATGATCCCATTCCTTCAAAAACCGCCACTCCAACATCCAGTTTCTTTTTTGTAAGGGCCATCTGTTTCTGCATTATGGCGGCAATATCAGCGGTTTTTACTCCGTCAACCGTCATCTGCAAAGCCTGAGCCAGATATGGATCACTTGTATTCTGTATATCGCCTTCAATGGATAAAAGCCCGCCTTTTCTCGCCTTGTTTGAAATTTCAACCAGAGAACTGACAATCTCCTCAGGAGGTTGAAGCTTGAACATGAAAATCTTAATTGAAGTCTTGAATACACTTAAAAAATCTGCAAGAGGAAAAGCCACCATGGAAGAAGCAATGGTCCCCCCCACAACAATCAGCACAGACGGGATATTGACAAACAGCATTATGCTGCTGCCCATCAGTATGGTTCCGAGAATAAATCCCATACCAGAAACAACGCCGATGATAGAAGATATATCCATAATTTATGCCCTTATATAAACAATGTCATCCACAGGGTATTCCCTGCTGTATTTTCTGATATTATCAATAGCATCACGGGTAAGTAAAGTATTAACAGAAAAAAGTTTAGTGCCGGTATGAGTAAAAAGAGCTGTCCCCAGAGTCATCCCCGGTTCAAGCTGGTGAATGCCTACACCTTTTACTTTGAAGGAATCGGAACTCATATGCAGCACTGCGTATTTACCAAGCCATGCAACAATATTCGGATCCAGCCTTGTGCCTGAAAACAGCTCCAGTTTCTCAAGAAATCTTTCAGTATTGTCCACTTCCGGCTGCCCTCTGAGAGTATCAAAAACATCCGCACCTGCAAGTATTCTTGACAAAAGTGGAATATAACGCCTTTTCAGCCCCTGGGGAAAGCCTGTACCGTCGGAATTTTCATTTAGATGACGGATAATTGCCGCACAATTTTCAAACCCGGGACAATTTGAAAGAAATTCAGCCCCCTTGACAGGAAATTGTATGAAAAGGCCGTGTTCATATTCATTCATCTGATCAATATTCTTTCCAAGGATTTCTTCCGGCACAAAAAGCAGCCCTGTTTCATGCAAAAAAGCCGCCTTTTTCAGATCTTCAAGTTTTTTCCCGTCAAACTCAAACTGCCGGGCAATGAATACGGCAATATCAGCAACCCTCTGGCCGTGGCCTTTATTTTCCTCAACCCTTGTCTGAATCAGTTTTGACAAAATACCTGAAAAGCCCTGGATATTATTGTGAAGAGCTTTTTTTGTCTCCATGATCTGAATTTTCAGGCGTTTTCTTTCCCGGGTCATTTCATTTACCTGTTTCAAGGCATTATTAAGGCAGGTGCGTTCTTCAAACAACTCGTTTTTGGTATTTTTCAGCGAACGCTTGAACCTGTCCAGATATTCAAGGGTTTTTTCATGATTTCTTGCCAGGGTGAATTCCCTCTGTGAAAGGTCCTTATGCTCCAGATATATCCTGATTTTCATTTTGAATTCTTCAAGGGTGAACGGGTTTATCAAAAAATCATCAAACCCCGCCCTAAGCCATTCAAGCCTTTCGGCAGAATCAGGATATGCTTCACAAAGAAGAAAAAATGCAGGCCTGAACCTGAACTGCATAGACAGCAGCTCTGCGCAAGCTTTTCGTAATGACCGGCCAGACCTGTCATTATGCTCAATTATAACAATATCCGGCTGCCGGGATGCAGCTTTTTTACATGCAGATGAAATGGCAGTGAACTGCATGAGACTGAATTCAGATGCCCCGGAAAATACATCCATGCCTTCACAGGCATCAGTGCCATGAATATGCCACAGGGAGAAGCGCTGCTTATTCTGCATAATCATTCATCCACCAGTCGTCCCATCTGGCCTGCATAATCTTTTCAGCCATTTTCCTGCCCATGTCCGTCTTGAGCCTTGCGGCGACTACAGGCAGCCATTTTTCCGGGCCTTTTGCCCCGGTGTCCATAAGCTTTTTCAATTCAAGGATAAAAGATATCTGATCGGCATCATTGGCAAGTTTTGCTTCACGCGTCTGCCCGGAATTAAACTCATCCATCAGATTTTGTATATTCTTACCAAAAGAAATCCCGTTTATCAAATGAGAAATTGCTTTTGCCTCATCTGCGCAGGTATATTTTTTTTCCACATAATTCAGATCCCCGGTTCTGGCTTCCGCAATATCATGTACAAGCCCCATGCAGACGAGCTTTTTCATGTCAAGATCAGGGTCAGACCCGGCCATCACAAAGCATATAAATGCCGTCATGAAGCTGTGTTCGGCAATGGATTCGGTTCCGTTTCCAAGAAAGGCATATCCTGATCTTACAATATCCTTCAACATACGCACTTCAAACAGGAAATCAACAATCTGCTTCATTATAACTCCGTTTCATTGGGGAATATTCGTAACAATTCTTGACTTTTTATAGAACACCGGATTAAATAAAGTCAAGAAAACACGATAAAACCAGAATCAGCCCGGGAGGACTTAATATGCATCAGAATAGAACAATCATTGCTGTATTGATTTTAATCCTTTGTTGGGTTGGCTTCTGTTCACCGGTATTTTGCGGGACCAGGGATAAATTCAATCCCGACAGGGACACAGGATTTTATTATACTATTCAAAAAGGTGACACTCTATGGGATCTGTCCCGCAGATTTTATAATTCAGAATGGGACTGGCCAGGCCTGTGGGAAATCAATGCAAAGATCAAAAACCCCCACCTGATTTACCCGGGCAGAAAAATCAGAGTTTTTTTAAAAGCTAAATCCAAGCTGCCGCCCATTATTGTAACTCCGGAAGATAAAAAGCCTGAAAAACCCGTCGCAAAAATAGTTCCGATGTTTTCCTTTCCAGGTATGGATCATGCAGGATTCATCAGAAGCACCAGGCAGAAATCCCTTGGAAAAGTGTTAAAACAAAAGGACAGCAAGCTAATGATGAGCGCCGGTGATATAATATACATCAAACCTTCCGGCAGCGGAGCATTGATTCCCGGCAGAACATATCTTGTTTTTAATACAAAAACCGTCAATCAGAAAATAAACAACAAGGTGTTCAAAGGAATACAGCATATAATCAAGGCAAAGGTAAAAATCACATCCACCAAATTAAACTATGCAACAGGTATTATCACTGCAAATTTCCGCCCGGTATTCCAGGGTGATATGATTATGCAGTACAATAAGCTCAATCCTGTACTCAGGGTTGAAGACCATCCTGATCCCATTGATGCAAGAATTATATGCGCTGAAGACAATAACCTCATGATCAACGATTATATCATTGCCTTTATAAATGCAGGCAGATCAAAGGTGAAGCCTGGACAGATATACACTGCAATGAAAAAAAACATGCTTGAAGATCACAATTCCTGGACTTCTGGGGGAAAAAAGAAAAATCAGATGGAACTTGAAAGCATCAAATCGGGAAAAATGATTGTTCTGCGGACAGAAGACATTGCTTCAACAATAATGATAATATCTTCAAAATATGATATTAATCCGGGTGATCTGGTGAATTAAATTCAGGATAACTCACAGAATCTGCATCACTCCTGATTCCAGGTTACCCTTAAAACTTCCTGATATGTGGTCTGGCCTTTCAGCATCTTTTTGATGCCGTTCTGACGCAAAAGAACAAGCCCTTCCTGAACTGCCTGTCTTTTCATGGTTTCAATGTCTGAGTCAGGTGAGGTCAGTTTTTTTAAACTTTCCGTATATGGCATGATTTCATATATGCCTGTACGGCCTTTATAACCTGTATTCCGGCACTTTGAGCATCCTTTCCCATGCCTGAGACGAACCAAACCCTTAGATTTCACCCTAAGCCCCAGATTTGCAAGCTCTGATGCTTCCATGTCAAATTCCTGGGCACAATACGGGCATATTTTTCTGACCAGCCTCTGGGCCACCACTCCCACAAGGGAAGAATGCACAAGATAAGGAGCAATGCCAAGATCCAGCAGCCTGAAAACCGTGGATACCGCATCATTGGTATGCAGGGTTGAAAGGACAAGGTGGCCTGTCAGGGCAGCCTGCACCGCAGCCTGTGCAGTCTCAAGATCCCTGATTTCCCCCACCATGATTATATCAGGATCCTGGCGCAAGATATTTCTCAGTACAGACCCAAAAGTGATGCCAACGGCCGGCTGCACAGCTATCTGATTAAATTCTTCATGAATCATCTCAATGGGGTCTTCTATGGTGGTGATATTGATTTCAGGACAAGAAAGGGTATTAAGGGTGGAATAAAGAGTTGTTGATTTACCTGAGCCTGTGGGCCCTGTTACCAGAACTATGCCAAAGGGTTTTGTGATCAGCTTTTTATAGCGTTCAAAATCCTTCTTAAAAAAACCCAGCATTCCCAGATCCCGGAAAAGCACATCCGGATCCATAATTCTTAATACCACCTTTTCTCCAAAGGCCACAGGAATTGTGGATACCCTTATTTCAACCTCAACCTCATCTTTCTGCATCTTGATTCTGCCGTCCTGGGGTTTTCTTTTCTCTGCCATATCAAGCCTTGAAAGGGTTTTGATACGGCTTACCACGGCATTATGCAATTTTTTTGGAAGCTTGTATACAGAGTTGAGCACCCCGTCGATTCTCATGCGTACAAGACAGATTTCGCGTTTCGGCTCTATATGAATATCGCTTGCCTTCTGGTCAAAGGCATAGTTGAACAGATGATTTACAGCGTTTACAATATGACGGTCACTCGCACTTGTTTCATCATATGATTTTATACTGACAAATTGTTCAAGGTTGCCTATATCGATTCCCTTGTTTGAAAAAAGATCCTCTGCAGCTGAAATGGAATGCCTGAATCCGAAAAACTCATTGATAAGCTTTTCAATATCGGATTTTGCGCTCAGCACGATTTTAACCCTGAGCTTGGATACCATTTCAATATCCTTGATTGCTTCGTCATTGAATGGATCGCATGCAGCAACAACAAGTTTGCCTTCATCGACCCTCAGGGGAAGCAGAAGATGCCTGGCTGCAAAGGACTTTGATATTGTTCCGGTTACAAGGCTAAGCTCAAGTTTCAGTGGGTCAATTTTCTGATACGGGATCTTCCATGCCCTGGCAAGGGTTTTATACACCAGGTCTTCATCAATTTTCTTTGAAGGCTGGTCAAGGCGTTCAAGCTGCAGATACAAAAGAGTATCAATAAACCAGGGCCCGCCCCGGGGCATTGTTCCGGCCCTGTCTGAGCCTGACGGGCCGGAACCCTGTTTTTCAAGCAACTTTCTTATCTTTGGCTCCTTTTGCAGAAGTTCCCCTGCCTGGGCTGCTGAAATAAGTCCGGCATCCACAAGAACCTTGCATATTGCTCTGGAAGAAAGCCGTTTATCTGTTCTGTATGGCATAGGTGTATATCCTGGACTGGCATTCCCGTTTAAAATCATGCCAGTTTATATAGTTGATCCTAAATACAATTGTAAAGGCTTAACACTTTTTATGGAATGATTTTCATGGTAATAGATTATCCATGAGATATGTAATTATTGCAAACGGAAACCTGGATTATTCAAAAAGGGTCATTGGGGCCATAAAGAATGCAGATTTTATCATCTGTGCGGACGGAGGTGCAAGGCACATGAAAGCGCTTGGCATCACTCCCGATATCATGCTCGGCGATTTTGACTCTATTCAGGACAAAGACAGAATTTTTTTTGAGAACAGCCATGTGCGTTTCATATGTTTTCCCGAAAAAAAAGATTATACAGACACCGAGCTTTGCGTAAGATGGGCTGTCAAAAACGGCGCCACTCAGATCACACTCATGGGTGTCACAGGTACAAGGCTTGATCACACAATGGCAAATATTTTTCTTCTAAGAATGCTTGCCGAAAAGAAAATTCCGGCAAAAATTATGGACACCAATAACGAAATTTACCTTGTAACCAGCAAACTCATGCTACAAGGATGCCCGGGAGATATTGTCTCAATTATTCCTGCTACTGATACAGTACAGGGAGTCACCTTAAAAGGATTTAAATATCCACTTGAAAATGCTGGCCTTGAAATGGGGACATCCCGCGGCATAAGCAATGTTCTGCAGGATACCACAGCAATTGTTAAGGTTGACCGCGGGGTTTTAATTGTTACAAAATCCTGGGATTAACCGCCGGCTTTCTGAGCTTTTCCGGCATTCTGCCCTGATTTGCCTTCCTGAGCTTTTCCGGCTTGTGCTTCTTTGGATGGTGTATGCTCAATGATGAATTCCTCAACCTTGTCCATATTGTCTGCAATGATTACATGGTTTATGATGATTTTATCGACAACACCGTGCATATAGGGATTCAATATATCAACAAGTTTTTTTACCTGTTGCTTAATTTTTGAAAAATCCTTGACATTATTGTATACAAGGGAACTTAAAAAAATCACAGCCGCTTCCATTGCTCCAGGATGAATACCGGGAATTTTCTGGTCAGGCATCAATTCCTTCAGATTCACATCCATATCCAGGCATAAATACCTGTCAGGGTCATTTGAGCTGTCCTTGTCCAGATTAACCGTAACCGGCCCCATGTGAATGACTGGAGCGTTGCTTGCAGCCACCTGGGAAGCTTTCTGGCCGGAGGTCTTTTTCCACACAAAAATCACCCCGTTCTGATCCCTGAGCTTCATTTCATGGTCGGTCAGTTCCACAATCTCAAAAAAAAGCGTGTCATTTTTTTTCCATGTCTGTTCTATATCAGACTGGGATATTGAAAAGATCATCTGTCCCTTTTCAATGGACCACAGTCCCTTTGCGCTGCCCTTTGATTTAACAATTTTTGAGGTGGCATCTGCCACTCTGACTGATGAGCGCCATTCGCCTTTGGGATTGATGACAAGAAGAATATATATATTGTTTCTATACTGGATCCAGTTTCCCACGGCAAGCTCAGCAGGAGATTTCTCCTTTTTGCCGCAGCTGTTAAGAAATCCCAGAAAAATAATGAAACACAGAATCAATACAGGGAAAAAAAATATTTTTTTCATGAAACAATCCTGACAAATAGAGGTTAGCTTATTTATAAAATTGTTGTTCAAAACTACCATGATGTATTGTCATGGTCAACAAAAACCCCCTGAATTTTCAAGGCAGATATATCTGAATTCGGGCAGTTTAAACAAGAACTTTAACAGGATAAAATTGCATATAGACAAAAAAAGGAGGCCTGAATGCCAAGCCTCCTTTTTTAATATCATTTTCAGATAAAGATATCAGCTTCCGCAGGAACCGCCGGAACCGCAGCTTGAGCATCCTGAGCCGCTGCCAAGATCCATATTGGAATCAAGATGGAACCCCATTCCGGTAAAATCAATTTTGATAGTTTCGGCTTTTGCCATAAAGTCTTTGTCAACAACAAATTTCAGGCCTTTAACATCAAAAACATCGTCTGTTTCTTTGGGCTCATCCAGAGCCATGGCAAGAGAAGGGCCGCCTCAACCGCCTGAGTTCAGAAAAATTCTGATGGGAGTGGGCTCTTTCTCTTTGCCCTGGAAGTAATCATCGATCTGCGTTTTTGCAGGATCTGTTAATTCAATCATTGTAAAACTCTCCTTATTGGTTTATTTAATCTTCAGGGCGACTTAAGCCTGAATATTCTAATTTTAACCACGGAGTTGGTTTCTGTCAATATTTTATGGCGAATACAATATGAAATTAGCAGTTCCTTTTATTCCTGACCAGGTTTATACAGATTTTCTGCAAACCATTGCGCACCATATCGAATCAGTTTATTTTTCCCTCTATTCAGGCCCTGTCCTTGATTCAAGAATGAGGTTCACAAAAATTTCTGTGAAAGAATTTTCAGAAAAACTTTCCGGAATTTCAGGAGTTAAAAAATATATTCTGCTGAACACAAGATTTATACATCCTGATCTTTATCATGACGATAATTTTTTAAACCAGACCCTGGATATGATAGAAACTCTTGTCACCGGGTGCAGAATATCAGGAATTGTTTTTTCCGACGCCTATTTTCTGAATGCATTGTCCGCCACAAAAAGAGATATTACAACCATGCTTGAAGCCGTGCCAAGTGTAAATTGCATGATAGATAATTATAACAAGGCATTGAGCTTTATCCGCCTTATCGAGCAGACCGGATTCAGGCTGCCGGGCAAACTTATCCTTGACCGAGGTCTGAACAGGTGTCCACAGGATCTTGCAGAAACAGCCGGAATTATCAAAACAAAATTTCCTGCAATGAAAATTGAGCTGCTGGCAAATGAAGGATGTATTTATCAATGCCCATTCAAGCCTGTCCATGACGCACAGATTTCATTTTTCAATTTAAAGCTTTCCAGGGACAAATCCTTTAAAATCAACCACAGCCTGGGATGCCATCCCTGGTTCTTCAATCACCCTGAAAACTTTTTCAAATCACCATTTATCCGGCCTGAAGACATATCCTGTTATGAAAATATTGCAGATGCAATAAAAATATGCGGAAGAACACATGGCCCAGGTTTTCTCATGCGCTGCATAAATGCCTACATCAGCCGCTCATATGACGGCAACCTCCTTGATCTCATGGATGCGGCCCGATGGCTTGGAGACATCTATCATATCGACAATAAAATGCTGGGGTCTGATTTCTTCAATATAATGACAACCTGTACAAAGGATTGTAAAAATTGTAAGATATGCCATAAACTGTTTTTAAAGGCAGGAATCACCAAACCAGTTGAAATCAGACAATATAAGGAATTTTTATGAAAATACTTGTTACAGGCGGTGCAGGATACATAGGAAGCCACACCTGTGTTGAACTGTTGAACCAAGGCTATGATGTTGCTGTACTTGACAACCTGTCCAACAGCTCAGACCAGTCTCTTGTGAGGGTACAGGAAATTACAGGCCGATCCCTTGAATTTCACAGGGCAGATCTTCTTGACAACAATGCCGTGGAAAAAATATTTTCATCGGGAAAAATTGATGGAGTCATCCATTTTGCAGGGCTTAAAGCGGTTGGGGAATCAATTGAAATTCCCCTTAAATATTTTCATAATAATATCACAGGGACACTGAATCTTCTTGAAACCATGACAAAATTCAATGTCAGGAATATTGTATTTTCATCTTCTGCCACTGTTTACGGAAATCCTGCCAGCCTTCCGATTTCAGAAGATTTTCCATTGTATGTCACAAACCCATACGGAAGAACAAAACTGATGATAGAACAGATACTTCAGGATCTGTATATATCTGACAATTCATGGAATATTGCCCTGCTCAGATATTTCAACCCCGTGGGAGCACATGAAAGCGGCAAAATAGGTGAAGACCCTTCTGGAATCCCGAACAATCTTGTTCCCTACATTGCCAGGGTTGCGATGGGCCAGCTTCCCCATGTCAATGTTTTTGGAAATGATTATGATACGGCTGACGGCACAGGAGTGAGGGATTTCATTCATGTGACCGACCTTGCTGCAGGCCATATAAAGACCCTGCCAAAATTATTTTCAGGCTCAGGGATTGTCATCTATAACCTTGGCACCGGAACCGGCTATTCAGTACTTGAAATGATCAGGAGTTTTGAAAAAGCCTGCGGCAGACATATTCCATACAAAATTGTGCAGAGGCGCCCTGGCGATATTGCTGCATGCTGGGCTGATCCTTCAAAAGCGGAAAAGGAGCTTGGCTGGAAGGCTGTCAGGACCCTTGACGACATGTGCAGGGACACATGGAACTGGCAGAAGAACAACCCGGAAGGATATAACCAGGACAACAAGGAAAGATAAAATGGAAGATTACATCATATCCCTGAAAAAAGCAGTAAAAACAGGAAAACTTTCCCAGGCGGAAACATTGCTGGATCAAACCATGTCCCTGCCGGAGGAAGACAGGCAGGCAGTCATCCAGATTCTTGCCCTTGCCTCTGATAAAACAGCCTTTCGCCTGCTGTCATACCTTGTTGCAAGGGTAAAAGATGACAATGAGCTGTACGGGCGTCTCATACAGCTTGCCACAGATAGAGCTCATCTTAATTTCAATTTTATAAAAATCCTGTTCAATAATACTGACAAGGCTTCTGTTTCCCGCCTTGTTCCTTTGATAAGACATATCCTTTCACGGTCAACCGACAACGAGCTTTTAAGCCTTATCATCAAAACAGCAGGAAAATTTAAAATTGATGCCCTTACAGATGATATTGCGGAATTTATTTTTTATGATGACATATCCCTCAAAGGGGAGGCTGTCAGGGCACTTGAACGGATTGCGAGCCAAAATGCCCTTGAAAAACTTGAAGGTGCCTCCAAAACTTCAAAATGTGACCAGGATATTCTGGATGCAGTACAGATCCTGAGGGACAATATTGCCCCGTTAAAGGATTCCGGCACACCTGATGCCCCTGCTGAAACATCCGGGCTCAGTGAAGCAGAACCCGGCCCTGATCCCAGAGACCTTGCATCGCCTGAGCCTGAAAAACGCTTCAGGGCTCTGATGCATTTTGCCGGCCAGGGGGCAGACCTTACGGCCCGGCTTTTAAAATACCTTGAATCAGAACCATCCGGCATAAGCCCTGACCAATACCATGACCTTAAAATAAATATACTGCGCCTTGTGGCGCGAACCCTGCCCTCGGGCATTGATAATACGCTTTTTGCTGTCCTTAACCAGAAAAAAATCGGTAATTCAGTAAAATTTGCAGTTTACAACGCACTTGAAGCATTCCCAAAACTTGAATCAGGAGCTTCATTAATAAAAGGCCTGTCAGAGCCGGGCCTGTGTGTCAGGATAGCAGCCATAAAAGCCCTGGATAAAAATCTGTCCGATTTTGTATGTGCTGAAATAAAAAACCTGGTTGAATCAGGAACTCAAAAAGGAGAAATACTGGCACAAACCATACTTGATGCCAGAGCAACCAATATAATGGACTATCTGATGATTTCAGACACATTTTCATATATGGCATCAAATTACCTTGACAGGACTGCGTCCATAACAGCCGTTGACTCGTTCATTGAAGTTCTGAAACAGCGAAAATTAAAATCAACTGCAAAAAAATATATTGAATTAAAAAAACAGAAAACATGTCATGATCCCCGCCCTTTCATTGTCATCAGTTCTTCTGAAGCCATTCTTGATACATATAACAAAATTATATCAGGATGCGGTTTTGCATGCCGCACATTCAAAACATCCCAGGATGCATTTGAATTCATTGTTTCCACACAACCCATGGCTGTGATCTGTGATCTTTTCCTAAATGACATGACCGCAATGGAGCTTGCAGGGGAAGTCAGGGAATTATATTCCAGGGAACAGGTTCCTGTCATCATCTCCACATTGCAGAAAAGCCTGGATCCTGACCTGCTTTCAGAACTGATGAATTCACCAGGAATAAAAACAATATGCAATATTCCCGCAAAACCCATGAGTATCAAATCATGGGTAAGCTCAGGAGCCTGATAATTTGGACTCAAGACCCATTGCCCTGGGGGCACGGCTCAAACAATTCCCGGGTATCCATACCATAGGCTTCAGGCCTGATTTCAGGGATTATTCACCAGAAGAGCGTGAACTTATACTCAAAGCTGAGAAAATATATTACCCAACGGCATTTTATGCAGACCTGTTCAATGCCATGGGAAAAAAAACATTTCCAAGCTTTCATACATATAAATTTGCCCTAGACAAGATAAAACAGACAGCTGCCTTTACAATGCTGGGTATTGCTCACCCAAAAACCAGGGTTTTCTACGGCAGAAAACAGAAAAAAACCATATCTGATTATTTTGATTTCCCATTTATTGCAAAAAAACCGCGCAATTCCGCCAGGGGCTCTGAAGTTTATCTGATAGAAAACACAGCCCAGCTTGATGAATACCTTAAAAAACGCTGGCCCGCATATATACAGGAATATCTGCCAACAGACAGGGACATGAGAATCATTATCATAGGCCAGAAGATCAGGCTTGCGTATTTCAGGACAGCTTCTCCGGAAAATTTCAGAACCAACCTTGCCCAGGGCGGCAGAATAGGATTTGATCCTGTGCCTCAAGAAGCCTGTGAGCTTGCCCTCTCTGCTGCCTTAAAATGCGGATGGGATGACGTGGGAATCGACATTATTGAGCATGACAAAAAATTCTATGTACTGGAAGCCAATATGAAGTACGGCACAAAGGGGTTTGAAAAAGCAGGGATCAATTACAAACAGATGCTGGCAGGCCTTATCATACAGGGCAGAATATAAAATTTATGCCAGCCCGGCCTCTTTTTCATCCTTTTCCCATTCATCAAGATAGGATTTAATCTGTGCGTATTTTCTTGATCCGGAAGGTCTGAAAAGATGGTAACCCAGCTGATCCAGCCTTGTTTCAAGGCATTGGAAAAAAGATTTTTCCATATCACGTGCATTGATATCACCGGGCGGTTTTCCCGTATTTTCAGACACAAGCCTGGTCAAATGGCCTTCAGGCACAAAGATATCACTTGCAAAAATATTCCATTGCTCAGGAAAGTGGGTAATTTTCCAGGGACAAAGTATTTCAGGGCGCAATATTTCTTTATTAGAGGGATTAAACGGGGCATGCACGATTCTCATCCTGTTTTCCTCAAAAAGCATCAAAGCCTTAAGCAGAGGTATGATCTCATCTGCAAAAATCCATTCTTCCGGCTCCAGCAGCACAGGAGGAAAATCCATGCTGGTCAGAGCATATCTGAAAGGCCCTTTTTGTTTCCAAAATTTTTTAAACTGTTTTGAATCTGGCAGAATTGCCCGTACTGCTCTGTCGGAATCCATATGTATTTTCTCCAAAACTGTGACTGTCCCACTATACAGCACTCATGTCCCGTGTCAAGAATCACCTGTCCTCCAACAACAAAACTCAAACTTGAGCTTGACTTATTGAATACAAGAATACAGAATCTAATTTTCAAAAAAAACGGGAGCCTGCAATGAAGACCAAGCATTATTTATGTTTTCTCATATCTGTTCTGGTATTTTTTCATGCAGCCAGTGTTCTGGCTGATTCCTTTATAATGCCGGATCTTACAGGGCTGACAAAGGCGCAGGCAACAGACCGTCTTGATAAAGCCAGCGGAAAGGTGCATGTCTATCTCAGGGTGTTTGAGCTGAATTCTGACAAGGCTCCCAACGGAAAAGTCTATCATACCAAACCGTCTGCCGGAAAAACGATACATTCAGACCAGATGATTGACATGTATGTGGCGAAAAATTCACTTGATGACAAAAATTTCAAAAAATATCCGGATGTTATTGGAATGGATCCGGACAAGGCTGTTGA
>CAYUOB010000016.1:26080-34017 GCA_964446145.1 uncultured Desulfobacula sp. | reverse complement strand
GCATCCTGGCACGGGTTTCCCAACTGTTCCAAATTTAAAGGCATCAGGAGTGTTGTAGGAAATCATGGGAGATGTTTCTGTCAGTCCGTATCCCTGGCATATTAAAATTCCGCATGCAAAGAAAAATTCCTCAATGGACTGTTCAAGCGGGGCTCCTCCTGCGGAAAAAAAATTCTTTTTCCCTCCGACCACCTGTCTGACTTTTTTAAGCACAATGGCGTCAAAAAATTTGTGCCTCAGTTTCAGGCCTAAAGATACCGGGCGTTTATCCTTTACTGCACAGGCATATTCTTTTCCTGTTCTGAGGGCTTTTTGGAAAAGCATTTTTTTCAGGAAAGGGGCATCTTCCTGGGCATTCATGACAGCGGAAAAAATTTTTTCGTAGAGCCTTGGAACGGAAACCATGGCACTGGGTTTTACTTCTTTCAGGGTTTCAATGATTTTTTTGGGGTCTTCAAGGTAGGTATGTGTTGCCCCTTTGAAATAAACAAAATATGACCACATGCGCTCATAAACATGGCTCAGGGGCAGAAAACAAAGGGATATATCCCTGGAGCTCACATTGAAGCTGGTGTCGACAGCCATGCATTGATGAAAGAGGTTGGCATGGGTCAGCATGACGCCTTTGGGATTTCCGGTTGTGCCTGAAGTGTAGATTATTGTAGCTGTGTCATGCTTGTTTATTTGCGCAAGGCGCAGTTTAATTTCTTTTTTAAGCTCATTCTGATTTTCAACTGAGATAAATTGCCTGAAGTATCCGGCAAAACCTGGATCAATATCAATGGTATGGTCATAGGTTATCAATTTTAATGCATTGCCATGCGATGCAATGGTTTCAATATTTTTATACTGAAATTCATTGCCGCTGAAAATAAGCCTGATCTTTGCGTCATTTATGATGAATTCAGCCTGTTCTGCTGTATTGGTGGCATAAATGGGGACGGAAACAGCTCCTGCAAGGGCACAGGCAAAATCAGTAACAGCCCATTCATAACGGTTGGCAGAATAGATACCTATGTTGTCTTTCGGATTTACACCTGCTTTTATCAGGGCACATGCAAGGGATTCTATCATGTTTCCGAATTCAGCATATGTTAAGGATTGCCAGACCCCGTCTTTTTTGAATTTTACTGCGGTGTGGCCTGCGTTCTGGTTTACTGATTCTTGTATCATCTGCCCTATGTGGTCGTACATTTCGCATTTCCCCTTGAATATAGTTCACAAAAGTAAACAACGTTCACATTATAACGAATATCAGGTTAAGGCAAATAAAAAATGAATAGGAATTCATTGTCTCTGTCCCATATTCAGTGGATTGATGGTGAAATACCTGATAATATGCCTGCCATGAAAAAATTAGCAGACACGATAAAAAAATTTCAGGCCCGGCTTGAAGAATGTACACGGTGCGGAATGTGCCAGTCTGTATGCCCTGTGTTCGGAGTTACAGGCAGGGAAGCTGATGTGGCAAGGGGAAAGCTTGCTCTGGTTGACGGATTGATGCACAATATGTTTTCAGATCCGGACGGAGTTGAGAAACGCCTGAACAAATGTCTTTTATGCGGAGCATGTCAGGCAAATTGTCCAAGCAATGTCGCCACCCTTGAAATTTTCATCAAAGCCCGTGCCATAATCGCAGAATACAAGGGGTTGTCTCCGGTTAAAAAACTTGTTTTGCAAAAAATGCTTGCAGATCCGGGCAGATTTGACACCATTGTCTGTCATGCACAAAGGTTTCAGAAGATTTTAACAAAAAAAGATGATAATTTTCAGGGTACTTCATGTGCACGATTTGTCTCTCCCCTGCTCAGTGGCAGGCATTTTATGCCCCTTGCGCCTGTACCTTTTCACAGGTCCGTTCCCTGCCTTGATACTCCGAGGGAAGATCACGGGCCCAAAGTGATTTTTTTTACGGGCTGTCTTATTGACAAAATTCTGCCCGGTATTGCCCATGCATGTATAAAGGTGCTTTCCCATCACAAAACAGGGGTTTATATTCCGCAGGGCCAGGGCTGCTGCGGGATACCTGCCCTGTCTTCCGGAGACATGAAAACATTTAACCGTCTTGTTGAGCGTCATATAGAGCTTTTTTACGGCCAGGATTTTGATTATGTTGTAACTGCATGCGCCACATGCGCTTCCACAATAAAAAAATTGTGGCCGATATTGTACCACGGCTCATCAGATACCTGTAACAGGTTTGTGAAAGACCTTGGCAGCAGGACTCTGGATATAACTCAGTTTCTGATTGATGTTGTGAACATTGATACAGGCTGCCGGGAGTATCATGGGCACAGGGTAACATACCATGATCCGTGCCATCTGAAAAAATCCCTTGGAGTGGCATCTGAGCCAAGGGCCGTACTCGGGCTTGCAGGCATGGAAGTGGTTGAAATGCAGGATGCTGATCAGTGCTGCGGAATGGGCGGAAGTTTCAATCTGTTTCATTATGGCCTTTCCATGGATATAGGAAAACAAAAGTATGAAAATATTGTGAAAACAGGGTGTTCCCAGGTTGCAACGGGCTGCCCTGCATGTATCATGCAGATTTCCGACATTCTTGCGGGAAACAGGGAAAAAATCAGGGTGAGTCATCCGGTTGAGCTGTATGCCCGGGCCATTGACAATTCATCGTGATCAGCACGGGCCGGATAGTTTTTTGCTTATCATGTCTGCTGCCCTGCATGTTTGTTCTGTTATGACTGACAATTTGGTGTCTGACATGGATGCCTTGAACCCGACCACCCATATGGCAGGAACATATGCTCCACAGCGTATCACAGGTGCTGCCACTGCCCTTACTCCTGATATGTATTCTTCGTCATCCGTGGCAAATCCCTGTTTTTTTATCTGTTCCAGCTCTTTCATGTATTGTTCAGGGTCAGTTATGGAATTTGCAGTATATTTAACCAAAGGGTTTGACTGAAGGTAACTTTTCAGGTCTTCCGGGTCCATTCTTGACAGGAACAGCTTGCCGGTTGCCCCTGCCATAAGAGGCAGGGCTGTTCCTATGGGTGAACTTATTTTGAAATCTTTTCTTGATTCCACAATATCAATAACAGTGACCTTGTTGCCATTTCTTATTCCCAGAAACACGGATTCCTGGCACTGTTCCATCAGATCTTCCATAAAGGGGCGGGCAATATTTTTGAAATCAATGCGTTCGTATGCGGCTTTGCCAAGCTCCATGAGGGTTATTCCTATGGTGAATCTTTTGGAGGCAGAGTCCCTGACAAGTGCGCCCTGATCTTCAAGGGCAGCTGTGATTCCGTGAACCGTGCTTTTGCTGATGCCAAGTTTTGCTGAAATTTCGCTTATCCTTAATCCGCCCTGGGCTTTTGATATCTCTTCAAGTATTGCAAAAGCCTTTTTTACAATCGGAGCCTGATATTTTTTTCTCATTGTTCACCATGATGAATTTATGTTTTTACAACATAGCTAAAAATTAGCTTGACAACAATATAATAATACTATTAATTGTATTAATGTTCATTATTATGAATTTTAGAAAATTGCAATAATAAATATATGTACAGATTTTTCATGGCCGGCCGCAAACATGCCAGTCAGGGCAAATTCGATGGGGTAAGCAGAACTTATTTGCTTTTTGTATACATCAATCTATCAACAACAAAGGAGGGTCACCATGGCAGTTGATACAAATAAGCTATCGGGTGCCGAAAGTCTGCGTAAAACCAGAACCTACGGTAAAGTTAGGTGCCATAATCCAAGCTGTATGGGAAGGCTTGAGCCGGAGCCCGGTGCAGATCGTGTAAAATGCCCGGTCTGCAAATGTGAATTCCGTATAGCATGGGTGGACAAAAATTTTCCAAGGATTCGCGGGCCTGTCTGGGACGTGAACAAGAAAATTGCCGAGGAGGCGCTGAAGAAAAAGATGGAGGGTAAATAATATGGCACTGAACAGAAAAATAGCATATATCAACCTGACCACCGGAGAAATAGAGATCAAGCCGATTCCTCTGGATATCAGGAAGAAGTTTCTGGGTGGCAGGGGGCTTGATGCATATCTTTTATTGAATCACTCCAAAAAGGGGTGCGATCCTCTTGGCCCTGACAATCCTTTGATAGTCAGCGGAGGCATTCTTACCGCAACATGTGCCTCTGCAACAGCGAGAACCCATGTGATGGCGAAATCACCTCTGACAGGGCTTCTTGGCTCCTGCAACATGGGCGGGTTCTTTGCTCCTGAAATGGCATGGGCAGGGTTTCACCATCTTGTCATCAAGGGCAAGGCTGAAAAACCAAGTTATATTTTCATACATGACGGCGAAATAGAAATCAGAAGCGCAGAACACCTGTGGGGCAAAACCACGACTGAAACCCAGTGGGCTATCAGGGACGAGCTCAATGACCAGGAAGTAAAATCCATGGTGTGCGGGCCTGCAGGCGAAAATCTTGTGGCTTTTGCCAATGTAATGACAGGGATAAAAAATGCCGGCGGCCGTACCGGAATGGGCGCTGTCATGGGTTCCAAAAATCTCAAGGCAATTGCCTGCCGCGGAACAATGGATATTAAAATTGCCCATCCGGTTGAAGCTCTTGAATATAATAAGCGCTTTATCGACCAGATTACTTCAGCAAAGGTGAATAAGACACAGGGAACCCTGGGAACCCCGTTTATCTGGGGAGCCACCAATTCATGGGGTGGGCTGCGTACCAGGAATTTTCAGTATAATCAGTGTGAATATGCAGATGATATTGAACCTGAAAGGCTTGATGAGATCTGTGAAGAAACAGTGGGCCCGTATCATATGTCAGGATGTTTCGGATGCCAGGTTCACTGCCGTGCCCAGTACAGAATCCCCTCCGGCCCTTACAAGGGCGCATATGATGAAGGGCCTGAATACACTTCACAGGGTGCCTTTGGAGCTGAGCCGGACTGCAAGAGTGCTGAGACAGTTCTGACGGGAAATCATCTGGTTGACCAGTTCGGCATGGATAACCTTGAAGTGGGCTCTTTGATTGCGTGGGCAATGGAGCTTTATGAAGAAGGCATTATCACAAGCAAGGATACAGACGGGCTTGATTTGAGATTCGGAAATGACGAGGCATTGCTTGAAATGGTGGAACGCATTTGCTACCGGAGGGGTAAGGTGGCTGATGCCCTTGCCAGCGGTGGTATCCAGGCTTCAAAAATTTTCGGAAAAAATTCGTTTGATTATCTGATTCAGGTCAAGGGAATGAGCAATCTTCATTCTGATGAAAGGGCAACCCCGGCACTGGCTCTTAACATAGCCACATCATCAAGGGGGTCTGATCATTTAAGAAGCCGTCCTGCCATTGACCTTTATCATCTGCCTGAAAATGTTCTGCGCAGAATTTACTCAACACCCATACCGTATGATGGCCCGCTGTCTTCAGAACACACTGAATATATTGGGAAGGCATGGCAGGTGTTCTGGCAGGAGAACTGCTATATGGGAGTTGACTGCCTTGGGATCTGCAAATATCACACCACATTTCTTGGCGCAACTTTACCCAATTTTGAAGATTGGCCAAAGGTTCTGTACTATAATACAGGCCTTGAATTCACACCTGAGGAATTATGGGAGATTTCTGAAAGGTGCAATATGCTTGAAAGACTTTTCAACCTGAGGGAAGGCCTGAAAAGGGATGACCTTGAAAAAGGAGACATGATAAATCACCGTTATTTTGACGAGCCCTGCCTGAGAGGTGCTCCTGATGTTGTCGGAACAAGCATTGACAGGGAAAAATTTGTGAAAATGATTGATGAGTTCTATGAGCACAAGGGGCTGGATAAACAAGGCAGACCGAAAAAAGAAACCCTGAAGCGGCTTGGGCTGGAAAATGAGCCTTCTCATCTGCTGTAAAGTTTGAAAGGAGTATATCATGGATAAAAAGGATAAAGTCCTGATGATAAACCCTGAAAAATGTACAGGGTGCAGGCTGTGTGAACTGGTGTGTGCGGTAAAGCATGACGGATCTTCCAATCCTACCCGCAGCCGTATCAGAGTAATGAAATGGGAAATGGATGGTGTGTATATTCCAATGGCCTGTCAGCAGTGCCAGGATGCGCCATGTATGGCTGTGTGTCCGGCAAATGCAATTTCCCGCAATGATGAGCTTAACAGAATTGAAGTGGATTATGATAAATGCATTGGGTGCAGATCATGTGTTGCTGTGTGCCCGTTTGGCGCAATGGGCTTCAATTCCATTGACAGGCGGGTTTTCAAATGTGACCTGTGTGACGGAGATCCTCAATGCGTAAGATTCTGTGAAGTTCAGGCTCTTGAATATGTTGAAGCAGATGATGTTGCCATTCTGAAGAAACATCAGGCAGCAAGCAAACTGCATGCAACAAGCCAGAAGGTTGCATTGAAGGATGCATGATCTGCGTTTTTTATTGCAGATTAAATAATGATTAATTAAAAGGCTGTACATTGCCTGAAAAAAAGGGCAGTGTGCAGCCTCTTTTCTGAATAACACACTGAAACCTCATTGATCAGCATGACCGCATTTACAGGTATATCTGCTCTGGCCGGAAAAACAAAAAAAATTGTGATCATCACAGGTTATTTCAGCGGTGAATCCTATGGGCTTCTGGGCCCTCAGATGGCTGCTGGCATCATCAATGACCATACTGAATACAATGCCATTGTTGTTGCTGTCACCAATGAAGATGACAAAGGGGAGCTTGAATCAGCCATTGATGATTATTTTGAAGGAGGCCCGGGTATTGTGGCCTTCTCAACGCTTGGCGGCAGGCCTGATCTTTTTGAATTTGCAAAACAACTGAAGGACAGGGGCTTTCTGACTATACTTGCAGGTCCGCAGGCAGGAGTCGATTTTTTGGGAGAGGTGCAGTGGCAGGATTTTCCCCACAGGTTCAGGGGGCTGTCCGATTGTTTCTGCTTTGCACTTCAGGGGCCTGCCCAGCAGATCATTCCTTTGCTGGAATCAGGGCCTGGCAGACGTATTTCAGATTTTAAAGGAATTGCATATAAGAATGAAAATGGAATGCCTGTGCTGAATCCTTCTGCAGACTGGGATGATAGCTTTCTTTCAAAGGTTGACTGGAATACACTTTACAGGCTTGAGAACAGCGGGTTTGAACCCGTGATGATTTCCTGTGCCCAGGTATTGCAGCAGATCGGGTGTCAGCATGCTGCCCGCAAAAGAAAAATCAGTATAGACTATCCTTTTGAATCTGAACAAATATTGTGTCCCGCATCTTCAATCACACTTTGGCAGAAAGGATGTTCATTCTGCGATGTTGCTGCGGACAAGGGTTATCTGGGCGCGCTTTCTGATGAGTCTGTGAAACAGCAGATGTCCTGTCTGCCGTCTGGGCCTGACGGCAGGATTATACCATTTGAGCTTATTAACGAAAGCCCGCTCCCAAAGCTTGGATCAATATTCAAAATGGCGGATGAATTGTCAATCGAACTTTCTCAGATCAATCTCACCCTCAGGGCAGATTATCTTTTAAAGGGGCTCGGGTATCTGGAAAAGGCTCTGGAAACAGCAGTAAAAAAAGATATAAGGATTTTGCTGGCTTCAATAGGGTTTGAATCCTTTGATGACATGATTTTGAAAAACCTCAACAAGGGCGTAACCCGTAAACTTAATCTTGATGCAATCAAAGCCATAAGATCACTGAAATCAAGATACCCATCTCATCTGGGCTATATGAAGGAAGAGGGTGCCAATCACGGGTTTATACACCCCACTCCCTGGGACAGCCCTGAAATTTCCCGCAGAATCAATGCAACCATAAGCATGTACCGCCTGGATCTTGATATTCTTCCCTTTCACAGCACTCCGCTTGTCATTCACCATGCCTCCGGCCTTGGCAGCTGGATACGCAGGATCGAAGAAAAGGAAAATATAAAATTTGAAAGGATAGGCACAACCATTGGCTGGTGGCAGGGTTCAACCTGACCCTCCCTTGTTGC
>CAYUOB010000016.1:0-25980 GCA_964446145.1 uncultured Desulfobacula sp. | reverse complement strand
CTTGTTGCCTTTGTGATTTCTTTTTTCACTTCAATGGGAGGAGTTTCAGGCGCCTTTCTTCTGCTTCCCTTTCAGATGTCTTTTCTGGGCTATACAGATCCTTCTGTCAGTGCCACGAATCAGGTTTTTAATATCGTTGCGATCCCGGGAGGCATATATCGTTACTGGAAAGAGGGCAGGATGGTATGGCCCCTTGCATGGACAGTGGTTGCAGGAACCCTGCCCGGAGTTTTCATTGGGGTCTTTGTAAGGGTTGCCTGGCTTCCTGATCCGAAAAATTTTAAACTGTTTGCAGCCTGTGTTCTGATTTATATCGGTATTAAGCTTGTGCGTGATCTTTTGGGAAAAAATACATCAGCCTCACCTGAAAAAGGCTTTGAAAAAATGATTCACAGCCGCCGGGCCGGTACCGGAATCAGGGTTGCCAAATTTAATCTGAAAAGACTGAGTTATACATTTTATGATGAGAGCTTTGATGTATCCTTCTGGGGAATTTTTACCCTGAGTTTTATTGTGGGCATCGTCGGAGGAATTTACGGCATTGGGGGCGGCTCCATTATAGCTCCGTTTTTTATTACTTTTTTCGGGCTGCCTGTCTATACTGTGGCAGGAGCTGCTTTAATGGGCACTTTTGTAACATCCATTGCAGGCGTTGTTTTTTTTCAGGCCATTGCCCTGTTTTATCCTGCCATGTCAGTGGCGCCTGACTGGATACTCGGCTCCCTGTTCGGGATCGGAGGAACAGCAGGCATGTATCTTGGAGCGAGATGCCAGAAATTCATACCTGCCGGAATGATTAAACTGATGCTGGCGGGTATTATTGTGTTTACAGCTCTTAAGTATGCAGCAGGTTTCTTTTTTGGATAATGACCGGCAGGGCCTGGGTCAACAGGTCAGAAGATATGAGTTTACAAGGTTGACAAGGCCCCAGATTACAGGGGCTGCAAAAATGGATTCAGCAGACCTGTCAAAGAGTACAGAGCATTCTGCTTTATGCTCTTTGTCCAGATTCCAGAGAAGGTAATATACAGGCACCCTTTCAAATGGGTACAGAACTATGGAAGCATCGGCAAAATTCATTGTTCTGCCTCCGAGGGCTTTTGCACACTCAAAAAAGGCATTGATATCATTTCTGAAACGCCTCAGCACAGGTTCGGTTCTTAAGCGGTTTCTGCCTTCAAAATACAGGGAATCTTTCATGTCTTTTGTGGATATCATATGCTGGGTGCTGCCAACGGGATAAAGCCTGTCAACCCCGTTGAAATAGCTTAATGCAACAAGCTCAAGCATGGGGTTGTCTTCCTCTTCCCCTGATTCAGATCTTATGCACGATTGTTCGGCATCAAGGCACATTCTTCTGTTAAGAAAATGAAATTCAAGTTTTTTGCCTTGTTTGATTCTGGAACCGGTCAGGGTGCATAAAAGCTTCAGGTCTTTGCGCTGGAACGTTTTCCAGTATTCTTCAGGCACCCTGATCTGTTTACCCATGGGATCTGTTCTGGGAGCGGGATTTTCCCTTCGTCTTTCCTGCATTCGGATAAAGCCTTTGGAAAAGGGGTACAGGCCTGTTTTAAAATTTTCGCATGGGAACTGGCTGCAGTCCCTCAGGCAATAATCCTTGCAGTTCATTATGGCGCAGGCAAGCACAGGGCATGCAGAACCGAGCAATTTCTCCTGGACTGCGAGCTTTCCTGCGGCTTCCACGCTTTTGCCCGGCCCGCAGCTTGAACACAGGCCCAGCAGATTTAATCTGCAGACATCGCAGTTTATTCCGCATGCTCCTGTTGTCATGGCGCAGGCTTTTCAGGGTCAGGCCAGGATTTCTTTTGATCCAGTACTTCATCCAGAGAGTTGACATATCGCTTGATTTCGTCCCTGACCCTTCTATAACAATCCAGCTGCTGTTCTCTGTCAGCCCTTTTTTTTGCAAGTTCATGCGCCAGGGCTGGGGGATCATCAAAACCTGCGTGTATATGCATTGATTTGCCGGGAAAATACGGGCATGTATGGCGGGCATGGTCACAAAGGGTTATGATGGCATCAAAGTCTGTATTTAAAAATTCATTCACATGTTTTGACCTTTGTGCTGAAATATCCACACCGGCTTCTGCCATGACTTTTATTGCATCGGGATTGATTCCGTGGATTTTTACTCCGGCTGAAAAGGCTTCCATGGTATCCGGCTTAAGCACACGTACCCATGCTTCCGCCATCTGGCTTCTGCATGAATTGCCGGTACACAGAAACAATATTTTATTTTTTGTATCCATCTTTGTTAAGGTTTTCCATCCTTTTCAGGGGTATTTCTGCATGCCTGTACAAAATATATCTTCTGGCAATATGCCATGTCAAATGTTTTCATGATAACTGTCCGGCCTGATATTTTTAAGCCATAAATTATGCTTGACAGGATAAAAGTATATTGATATATTCCATTTTAACGATATATAGGATTACGGAGTTTTATTCTGGAGACGGGCTCTTTTGCCGGAGAACCGAAAATCATGAAAAAATTTATCAAAGTAATGAAAGCGCTTTCAGATCCCAACAGGGTGAAGATGGTGAAAATGCTGCAGTCTCGTCCCTTGTGTGTGTGCGAAATCCAGGAATCTCTTGGTATTGCCCAATCAACTGCAAGCAAACATCTGAAAATGCTTGAGGATGCAGGCCTTGTAAAAAGTTTCAAGGACGGGCTTTTTGTTAATTATACCCTGGCAGGCGGCAGCGATTCTCCGTATGCCGCAAACATGATAGGCTGTTTAAAGCACTGGCTTGATGATGATCCTGCAATAAAGGATCTGAACAGTATCCTGCCGGGCATCAACAGGGAAAATATTGTGGGGAAAAAACTTTAACATTTGAGTTTTTTTGGTTTTTTATATCGTTAAATGACCATATATAGAATAAGCGGGAGGAAACATGAAATCAGGACAAACAGTGATTCAGGATACTGCAGGCTCGGTATTTTTTCTGGGTTCAAGTATTCTTGCGGGAATTGCAGGTATTTATTTGTGGTGGGTGGTGTATGGTTTTTTGCCTGTCATATCCGGATGGATCACCTATTCGCTTTTGCATATCAGGCAGGGGTCCCATCTTGGAGCTTCTGTTGAATTTTTCTTTTATGACACTCCCAAGGTGATGATGCTTCTGTTTCTCGTTGTATTTGGTGTGGGTATCATAAGAAGTTTTTTTACACCTGAGAAGACCAGGGCTGTTCTGTCCGGAAAAAGTGAATTTGCAGGCAATGTTCTTGCAGCTTTGCTCGGAATTGTCACTCCATTTTGTTCATGTTCTGCTGTTCCTTTGTTCATAGGATTCGTCACGGCAGGTGTTCCCCTTGGTGTCACCTTTTCTTTTCTTATTTCAGCACCCATGGTGAATGAAATTGCCCTTGGCTTGCTTTACGGGCTTCTCGGATGGAAAATTGCAGCGATTTATATGGGAACAGGGCTTTTCATTGCCATATCAGCGGGGTGGGTCATAGGCAGACTGGATCTGGAAAATCATATTGAAGACTGGGTAACGCAGAATAATTTTACTGCTGCACAGATGGAAGAAAAAAAGCTCTCCTGGATGGACCGGATTATTTATGGCTGGGATGCTGTAAGGGAAATTATTGGCAGGGTATGGATTTATGTGATTCTGGGTATTGCCGTGGGTGCCGGTATTCATGGATTTGTGCCTCAGGGTGTCATGGCTTCGGTCATGGGCAAGGGTTCATGGTGGTCAGTGCCGCTGTCCGTTGCAATCGGGGTGCCAATGTATTCCAATGCAGCAGGGATCATTCCAGTTGTGGAGGCCCTTCTTGGCAAAGGTGCCGCACTCGGCACTGTGCTTGCGTTCATGATGAGTGTCATAGCCCTGTCCCTGCCTGAAATGGTTATTTTAAGAAAAGTTCTGAAACCGCGTCTGATAGCCACTTTTATCGGGGTTGTGGGCTGCGGTATTCTTTTTGTGGGTTATCTTTTTAATATGATCATATGATTTTGGGCTTAAATTTTAATGATAGGAGGAAAAATTGTCATGGAAATAAAGGTATTGGGGCCGGGATGTGCCAAATGCAGTAAAGCTGCTGATCTGATTCAGCAGGTAATAGATGAAACAGGGTGCGATGCCACACTGGAGAAAATTACCGATATGATGGAAATCGCGTCCCATGGTGTTTTTGGAACACCTGCCGTTATCATTGACAATGAAGTGAAATGCAGCGGCAAGGTTCCTAAAAAAAAGGAAATCAAGGTCTGGCTTGAGGGATAGGAGACTTTGCTGTGAAAAAAAAAGGATATGTGACCCGGGCCGCTACCGGATTGCTTGTGATAGCTCTGCTGATTATTTTCGGATCTTCTACCAGGGCTTTTTGTCAGGATTTTTCAAAGCTTCCTGTAAAAGGCATGGTAACCATGTTGGACCTTGGTGCTAAAAAATGCATCCCCTGCAGGATGATGGCTCCAATAATGGTGAAAATGGAAGCTGCTTACAAAGGCCGTGCCCACATAGTTTTTATCGATGTATGGGAAAACCGTGACCAGGCAAGGCGTTTTCACTTAAGAGCGATTCCAATCCAGATTTTTTTTCAATGATAAGGGAAAGGAAGTTTTCCGGCATGTGGGTTTTTTAGATGAAAGCTCAATTGTTGCTAAACTTACTGAAATGGGTGTGGAACAGCCTGATTTCAACCAGTAATTAAAGGAAAACCGCAGTGCTGGATTCTATTTATCTCACAGTTAACCAGTGGATGACCGGCAATATCGCCCTTGCAGCTTTAGGCTGTTTTGTCTGGGGCATGATAAGCGCTCTTTTCAGCCCCTGCCTGCCCATTGCCGTAGCCGGAAGTTTCGCAGCAAATGAGGAATATTAAAATGCTGTTAAAAGATTATGATCTTGAGATTTTTAATTCAGAATGCAATCCGGGTGCAATGGGAGTTCATTGTTTTGCGCATCTGCACCAGGATGTGAGCCAGGCATTACCCTATCTTAATGCTGAGCTTGGCGGATTTGAATATATAAAAGACCCTCCATCTGTCACTTTCAGGTCCCAGGGAAAACTGATCACTGTTCACGGCAGAAAAATCGCTGTCAATGCGCTTAAAGATGAAAAAGAAGCAGCAAAAATAGTTGAATGGATGAAAAGGGAGATCAATGATGCCTGGGAAAAACGCAGTGAAATCAAGCCAAGCTTTGAGGGGCTGCCCCGTCCCGGATTTATTGAAATTTTAAAACTGCTGCCGAAAACCAATTGCAGGGAATGCGGTTTTCCAACCTGTATGGTTTTTGCCACAAAACTTGCTGAAGGCGCCAAAGGAGCGGATGATTGTCCTCAACTGGCGGAGGATAAGAAAAAGGCTCTGGATGATTATCTGATGCAATTTAATTTTTAAGATATCAAAGGAGGGAAAAATGGGTGAGGAAAGAAAAATTCTGGAAAAAGCTTTTGAATTCCATGGCCATATATGCTGGGCAAGTACGGTCGGGGTACGTGCCGGTATTGCAGCCTTAAAAGTGCTTGGCGTGGAGCGTACAGGTTCCTCAGGAGAGCTGCACTGCAGGATTGAAATTGGTGAAAACCATGGTGCCCAGTGCTTTGCCGACGGAGTTCAGTATGCCACAGGGTGTACCCTTGGGAAGGGCAACATAGAAAAAACAGGCTGGGGAAAGCTTGCCTTTACACTGATTGACAAGAAAAAGGAAAAAGCAGTCCGGGTCTCATACAAACCCGGCAGGCATAAAATGATTGCAGACTCTTCATTCATGCGGAAACGTGGACAGGGAATACCTCCCACGCAGATTCCAAGGGAAGAAGCCATAGCAATGGCAGATATAATATGGAATGCTCCTGAGTCTGAAGTCCTGATCATAGGTGAAGTCCACGATTATGAATGGGGAGATGACTTTGGAGAGGTTATGGGCCTTGTCCCGTGTAGCCAGTGCGGGGAGATGGTGTCCAAGGTTTATCTCAGGGTTGTGGGCAATGCCCATATGTGCATTCCCTGTTCAGGTTATGACAGATAAACGTTATGCTGTTTGTTTTTAAATATTTTGCCCATGTCATAATAAATGGCATGGGATTGTAATGTACAAATTTCTTAAAGGAGAAACCAATGGAAGATTTTAAAGAATTATTTGAAACAGGGTTGAAATTTCATGGTCATAAATGCCCGGCAATGCCCATGGGGCTTAAAGCCGGCCTGGCAGCAATGAAAGCTCTCGGAGTCGAGCGCGCACAGGACAAGGAATTGTCTGTGATATCAGAAACTGGCAAAGGCCATGCAGCAGGTTGTTTTCTGGACGGCATAATGACGGCAACAGGTTGTACATATGGGAAGTCCAATATTGAAAAACTTTATTATAATAAGCTTGCCTTTACTCTTGTTGACAATGCAACAGGCCGTTGTGTCCGCGTTGCCGTAAAACCTGAATTTCTTAAAAACGCCCTGAATTCTCCTTTTGTGCAGCAGCGTAAAGCAGGGGTTCCGCCCCAGGATATTGATCCTGGCATCACAGATCCCCTGGTTGATAAGATCAAAGGGCTTGATGAGGCCATGTTCCTTAATATCGGAGAAATTACAACAAAACAGATTAAAAAAACCAGGGGAGTATTTGATGCCAAACCTTGTGAATCCTGCGGTGAGCTTACTTTTGTTGATAAACTTCAGGCCGGGCCTGATGGAAAGCTTCTGTGCATGAGCTGCATGGGAGATGTATGATGCTTGCAATTGTAACCATGGTTATCATGGCCCTGTCCTTTGTTTTTGCCATGCTGGGGCTTGGCGGGGCCATGCTTTATATTCCCGCTTTTCACTGGTTTGCATATGATTTTAAAAGTGTTGCAATTCCCACAGGGCTTCTTTTGAACGGAATAACGGCCCTGTCTGCTGCTGTTTTTTATTTCAGGGCAAAAATGGTGGATATCAAAGGGTCCATTCCCCTTATCATCACCTCTTTTATAGGGGCGCCCTTGGGAGCTTATTTCACAAAGATGATCAGCACTGATGTATTGATTCTGCTTTTTGCCCTGGCCATGATTTTTGCCGGGGGTAAAATGCTGACCAATGCAGGACAGCCTGAAAAGGATCACATGATGCCTGCCGGCAGGCGGATGATTTTAATGGGTATTGCGGGTCTGTTTATCGGATTTATTGCCGGCCTTCTCGGGGTTGGAGGCGGGTTTTTGTTTGTGCCCATGATGATTGCAATGGGCTATAAAACAAAAGCTGCAGCAGCAACCAGCTCATTTGTTGTTGTGTTTTCATCTTTTTCCGGGTTTGCCGGTCATGTTGCAGAAGGCCATTTTAACTGGCCGCTGATGATTGCAACCTCCATTGCCGTGATAATAGGTTCACAGATGGGGGCCAGGGTCATGAAGGAAAAAATGAAGGCAAAATGGATCAAGCAGATGTTTGCCGTTGTACTCCTTGGTGTTGCTGGAAAGCTTTTATGGAAACTGTATATGTAATGAGCGTCAGGGCAGGGGTATCCTGAAATGATCTGTTTTTATGCAATAAGCCTGGGATTGGTATGCGTGTCGTTTTTTTTCAGCCGGGAAAAAACTCTCAGAGCTTTTGAAGTCGCATTTAAGCGGTTTCAGAAAATCATACCCGCACTGATCATGATGATGGTATTTGTATCTGTTATGCTTTTTTGCGTGCCTGAAAAACTGATTGTTCAGTACCTTGGCAATACAGGCAGGTTTACCGGAGTTGTTCTTGCATCTGCCATCGGGTCAATCACATTCATTCCGGGATTTATTGCCTATCCTTTATGTGCAATTCTTCTGAAAAAAGGTGTGACCTATATGGTTCTATCTGCCTTTACAACCTCGCTGATGATGGTCGGGGTCATAACTTTTCCGCTTGAAAAGGCTTATTTCGGAACCAGGGTGACCATATTGAGAAATGCGGCAGGCCTTGCCATTGCCTTATGTGTTGCCCTGGTGACCGGTGTGTGTTTTGGAGAATTGTTTTGAGAGGAACCGCATCAGCAGTAAAAGCGGTCGGCCTTGCTTTCTATGCAGGATTTGTGATTTTTTCATGGATTTACGGGTTTGATCCTGGCAAACGGATCAGCATCAATTTTTTGTCCTTTGGCCTTGTCATGCTCAAATTTCTGCCATGTGCCTTTGTACTGATAGGCCTGTTTGAGGTATGGGTAAAAAAACAGAGCGTTGAAAAGTATCTGGGCTCCCGGTCAGGCCCTTTGGGCTATATACTTGCCATAATACTTGCAAGCACAAGTGTTGGAGGCCTTTATGTCGCATTTCCCGTGGCTTATTCTCTTTATTCCAAAGGAGCAAAGCTTTCCATTATATTCACCTATCTTGGGGCTTCTGCCGTATGCAGGATACCCATGATAATTTTTGAGGTCTCTTTCATGGGGATCAGATATTCAGCCATAAGAATCCTGGTATCATTGCCCCTTGTCATCATCTGCGCTGTGTTTTTTGATCATTATCTGTCAAGGCGCAATTTTAAAATCAACCAGGGAAACATGTAATAAATTTTGCAGAGTTCGTGGATATGCAATAAAAAAAATGCAGTGCAATATTTTTATTGCATATATTTTTATTGCGTTTTTTTGTTTCCGGAGTTCTGAAACAGTCCTGAATAATAAATATACGGGTATTTCATAAAATAATTTTCGCTGTTTTTACATAATATTGACATCTTTTCATATTCTTGGAATTCTTCCTGAATTTTTTTAAATATCTTTTTTTATTTCAATATATTCCATTCGTTTATTCCTGATTTGATTTTTCGGTTTCATCCTGTGGCACGCTTATAGCAATACGAAACCGCGGACTGATGCGGAAATATTAAATTGCTATAAGGAGGCAATGAATAATGAATAAAGAAGTTTACAGTATCTGTTTCATGTGTTCCATGAGATGTCCCATCAAGGTTAAAGTCAAGGATGGCCACGTAGACTGGGTTGAGGGAAATCCCCATGTGGGCGGGATAAACTCAAGTCTTTGCCCAAGAGGTGCTGCAGGCAAATCCATGCTTTATGATGACCAGCGGGTCCAGTCGCCTCTCATCCGGGTCGGGGAGAGAGGTTCAGGAAACTGGAGAAAGGCCTCCTGGGATGAAGCCATTGATTATGTTGCAGGAAGGCTCAGGGAAATCATTGACAAACATGGAGGCCACAGCGTGGCTTTTGCGGAAAGAGCCCAGCTTGAAACCCATGTCAGCAAGACATTCATGAAAGCCATCAAATCTCCAAACCATTTCACCCATGATGCCATTTGCAAAGGATCAGTCAACACAGCCTGCCGGTCCCTTTTCGGTTATACAGACGGCCAGACAGGAATCAATTACGGTAACACAAAGCATATAGTATTATATGGGCGCAATATTTTCGAATCCATAGGCGTCAAGGAAGTCAATCCTCTGATGAAGGCCCTGGAAAACGGGGCAAAGATGACATACATAGACCCCAGGGTTACTATTACAGCATCAAAAGCCCACAGGTACTGGATGATCCGCCCAGGCACCGACCTTGCCCTGAACTATGCCCTCATGCATATTATATTGAAAGAACGGCTCTATGATGCAGCATTTGTTTCCAAATGGGTTCACGGGCTTAATGAGCTCCAGGATTTTGTTGAAGGTTTTACCCCTGAATGGGCTGAAAAGGAAACCGGAATTCCGGCAGAGGAAATGGTGAGGTTTGCAAGGGAAATAAGCCAGGATAAGCCTTCTGTTGTCTTTCATTATGGATATCGTGGAGCCAATCATGTAAATGAAATTTATGTCCGCCGCTCAATGCTGATGCTCAACGCTCTCATGGGGAGTGTTGAAACCAAGGGTGGGATTTTCTTTAAAAAAGGCCCGGCAGAAGTTGGCGGCAAGGCAGCAAGAAAGCTTACCAGCCAGGATTTTCCCAAGATTGAGGTTCCAAGATTCGACAAGGTGGGAACAAAGGATTTTCCTTTGCCGGATCCCAATCATGGAGTAGGCCAGATTCTGCCCTATGCGATTTTAAATGAGGATCCTTACCCGCTTAAGGCGCTTATTGCCTACAGAATGGATCCTCTCATGTCCATTCCGGACTGTAACCAGACAAAACGTGCCTATGACAAACTGGATCTCATTGTATCAATTGATATCAACTACTCCAATACTGCCTGGTATTCAGACGTCATACTGCCGGAATCCACATATTTTGAAAGGACCAACAGTATAATGCAGGCCAATGGCCTCAAACCCCAGATGTTTCTGCGCAGAAAAGCTGTTGAACCCCGTTACGATACCCTGGACGGTGCTGTCATTCTGAAGAAAATAGGTGAAAAACTCGGCATCGGAAATTATTTTCCCTATGAAACAATGGAGGATCTTGTCAAATGGCAGCTTGAGGGAACAGGATTCACCATGGAGGATTTTGAGGAAAAAGGCTTTGTCGCATATTGCAGGGATCAGATTTTCTGGGACAGGGATAACATACCTTTTAAAACTCCTTCCGGAAAAATTGAATTTAAATCTTCTCTTCTTGAAGATGCAGGGTTTGAATCCTTTCCTGAATATGAGCCCGTAAAATCTCCTGAGAGTGGAAAATTCCGTCTTGTAATCGGGCGTTCTGCATTCCATACCCATATATCCACGCAGAATGTACCCTATCTTAACGAGCAGGAAAGTGAAAATAAATTGTGGATCAACACAGACAAGGCAGCCGAGCTGGGTATAAAGAACAATGACCTTGTTGAAGTTACCTCTTCGGTTGGAAAAGGTCAGGTAAAGGCCTTTGTTACCGATTTTATACATCCTGAAGCAGTATTTCTGCTGCATGGCTACGGCCATGAGGCCACAAGGGCCAAACGTTCTTTTAACAAAGGGCTTTCAGACGGGCTTCTCCAGGAAAATATCTATGACAAGGTAGGTGGAAGCCCTGCATTTCACGACACTTTTGTTACGGTTAATCCACTTTGATTTAATGCAAAAAAAAATGAAATTATAAGGCCGGAGGATTTGAATGAGTAAATATTACCTGTTTCAGGATATCAAAAAATGTATTGGATGCCATGCCTGTGAAATTCAGTGCAAGTCCAACAAAGACCTGCCAGAAGGGCCAAAACCCTGCCAGATCATTCAGGTGGGCCCGAAATTCATAGGGGGACTGCCTAAAATGTCCTTTATTTTCATGCCATGCTTTCACTGCGAAAATCCGTGGTGCGTATCTGCCTGTCCCACAGGCGCCATGCAGAAAAGGGCAAAGGACGGTATTGTATTTATTGATCAGGATCTTTGTGTCGGCTGCAAGACATGTGTGTCAGCATGTCCGTGGGGCGCTCCCCAGTGGAACCCTGAGACCGGCAAGGTCATTAAATGCGATTACTGCATGGACAGAATTGATCAGGGGCTTGAACCGGCCTGTGTCACAATCTGCACTGTCGGTTGTCTTAAATTCGGCAAGGTCGAGGAAATGACACAGATCCGGCGCGAGCGGCATGCAGCATCGGTCGCATCCCTTGAAAACAGCAGTTTTTAATTTTGATAAGGAGAAAAAATGGCACAGGAAACCTGTCCGGTCCTGCAAACCATTATTTTTCTTTCTGAACAGATCAGTTCAGGATATTTAACAGATCCAAGGGGAAGGAGAATCTCTGAACAGATTCTGCACCTGACTGAAGAAATTTCAGAAGGTGCCGCAGGTTTTGACCATCTTTTGACCATTGATTCTCTGATTGAGGAGTATTTTGCTGAAAACAGCTCTGTTCAGACACGTGAAACCGGAAAGGTTGTGAAAAAAATATTGTCAGAGCACCGGGAGGTTTTTCAAAGCCATATTGAATCGAGAAATTGTCCTTCCCATGACTGCGGGAAGCTGGCGCCGTCACCCTGCCAGATGGCATGCCCGGCCGGGATTGATATCCCCACTTACCTTACTCTCATCGCCAGAGGTGAAGATGCCCGGGCAATTGAAGTGATACGGCGCGACAATCCATTACCGTGGGTTTGCGGGCTTATATGCACTCGTCCCTGTGAGATGATGTGCGTCCGTGCCAGGATTGACGCGCCTGTATCAATCAAATTTTTAAAAGCCTTTGCAGCAGAAAGGGCAATGTCGGACAGAGCCTATAAAAATCCTGAAAAAAAGGAATTTAACGGTAAAAAAGTCTGTGTTGTCGGCGCGGGGCCCGGGGGGCTTTCTGCTGCATATTATCTTGCCCTCATGGGATACAAGGTAAAGGTGATTGAAGCATTGCCGGTTCCCGGAGGAATGATGATGGTGGGTATCCCAAGATACCGCCTGCCAAGAGAGGTCATTGACAGAGAAGTTGCCATGATCGAGGATCTTGGTGTTGAATTTTTGTATAATACCCGGTTTGGCAGCGATATAACCCTGGAGGACCTTAAAAAAGAAGGGACTGATGCTTTTTTTATTGCAATCGGTGCCCATAAGGCATGGAGTCTGGGCCTTAAAGGAGAAAAATCTTTTCCAAAGGTAATTGAGGCCATCAGGTTTTTGAAGGATGTGGCACTTGGCGATCACCATGCCCCTGGCAACCATGTTGTGGTTGTGGGTGGCGGTAACGTTGCAATAGATGCAGCAAGAACCAGCCTGAGGCTTGGGGCGGAGAAGGTGACCATTGCGTACAGGCGGTCCCGCAATCAGATGCCGGCTGATATTGAGGAAGTGGAGCAGGCTGAGGAAGAAGGCATTGAGTTTTCTTTTCTGACAATCCCAAAGGAAATCAAGGGGGAAAATCATGTCATAACAGGGCTTGAATGTGTGAAAGCCGAACTTATCAAGAAAAAGGGTTCGGACAGGCTTGCTCCTGTTCCCATTCTGGGCAAGGAGTTCACCATAAAGGCTGATGCGGTCATAAGCGCCATAGGCCAGTATGTGGATGATGAAGGCATGCAGGCCTTTGACGGGATCACCTGGACACGCAGGGGAACCATTGAAGTTAATCATGCCAGCATGGAAACATCAATGCCCGGGGTTTTTGCCGCAGGAGATGCTGTTTCAGGCCCTGCAACGGTAATTGAAGCAATTGGCGGCGGCAAAAGAGCGGCTGAAGCCATAGACAGGTATCTGAATAATATTCCCCAGCCAAGAATGCCAAAGATTCCTGTGCGCCATACAAGGGAGGCTCCCATTGAAATGACGGCAAGCCGGAAGATGTCCCTTAAAAGACCTTCCATGCCCATGCTCAAGATTGACCGCAGACGTACCACATTTCAGCAGGCAGAACTGGGTTATGATGAAAAAAGTGTGCGTGATGAGGCTGCAAGATGCCTTAGATGCGATATATGCCGCAGATGCGCCAAATGCGTCACAATATGCCGTGACAAAATGGGAATAGATGCCCTGAAATTCGGATATATGGATTTTGACGAACAAGGAGAAACAGATTTCCGCGCCACAAGTGAAAAATGCATTACCTGCGGGGCATGCGCAGCCAATTGTGAAAACAAGGCCATCGTCATTGAGGAAGAAAACGGGGAAAGGCTGCTTAAATTATGTGGAACCATTCTGAACAAACAGGCCATACAATATTGCGAGGAATGCAATGCCGTGCTTCCATCTTCTGAATATATGCAGTTCATCGCAAAGAATACGGGCAATGTGACCCAGACAACCAGTGACAGGCTGCTGTGCAATAATTGCCAGCGCAAACTGGGGGCAAAGATCAATGTTGCCACAAGGCCGGTTAAATCCGATGGATAAAAAGGAGAAAAACCATGCAGTTTCAGAGAGGAAATAAAATTGAGGTTTACAGAAAGTCTGAAGATGAAGCCTGGGAACCTTATATGGATGACTTTATTGGATGTCACGGGTTTGTAACCGATCCTGATACCACCATCAATGATCCTGATGCTCTTATTGAAGTCAGCCTGGAAGGACGGGGAACCCACAGGCTTCCCCAGGATTGTTTAAGATTGTTGAATTAATCATTATCAGGAAAAGGCAGATACTATGAAAGTAAAAGATATATCGGGAAATTGCAGCAGATCGTTTCACACCATTGAGCAGGGCCAGGATGTGGCTCATGCTTTAAAGCTCATGTCAGGGTATAATGCCTCAGCCCTCATGGTGATGGACAATGGCACCCCAAAGGGGATTTTCACGGAAAGAGACCTTGTCAAGGAGCATGTGGGTGTTCTTACAAAGGAACTTCATTATCTGAGGGATTATATTTCCGATCTTGAGGATGCATCATATGATTGATATTATAATTGACGGCAAGAAAATTTCTGCCCGGGAAAATCAGACAGTATTGCAGGTTGCCCGGGAAAACAGAATCAAGATTCCCCATCTGTGTTTTCACCCTGCGCTCAAACCTTCCGGTTCATGCAAACTATGCGGGGTTGAGACAAAATCTCCTGCCGGAAGGCAGGTGGTCATGCTTTCCTGTATCCTTAAGGTGAAGGAAAACCTGGAAATAAAGACCAATTCCCGGCTTGTGCAGGAAAAACGGGAAAAAGCCTTTAACAGGCTGTTGCAGATGGCACCGGATTCAGTTCGCATAAGGCAATTGGCAGCTCAGTTCAATATAGCCATAACTCCTCCGCCTGACGGGTGCATAAAATGCAGGCTGTGCATCAGGGTCTGTAATGAGATCGTAAAGGCAGGGGCCCTTAAAATGGTTAAAACAGAACATGGCAGCCGTGTCTGTGCAGAACCTGGCCGCTGCATAGGGTGCGGAACCTGTGCAAACCTGTGCCCCACCAATATAATCAGGGTGGAGGATAAGGATAATGTCCGGACTGTTTCCATCAAGGGAGAAACAATCAGCAGCCTGCCCCTTGAACGCTGTGAAGGCTGCGGCAGGATGTATGCCACAACCAATTTTATCCGTCATGTGGAAGAGGCATACCTGGAGAATCAGCACCCTGACACCAAGGAACACCATCATTTATGCCCCTCATGCATAAAACTTATGTCCAACCGTGCCAGAACAGAAAGAGAAAGGCTTAAAAAATGACTGTTTCCGCTTTGAAATCTGTATTCATAGGAGTCGGAGGTTCATTGATACTTGCGGCTTTCTGCTGCACTTTCATTGCTGTTGACAAGGTTTTGTTCATTTTTCCTGTTTTCATCGGATTCAATGGTATGGTTACAGGTTACAGGCTTGTTGACATGCTCAGGGAAAGAATCGCCAATGTGCCTGTTTTTTCCTTTGTACTGGGTGTGGGAGGAGGAGCTGTCACCTTTGTTGCCGTGAACTTTTCAGGATCATTCATGCCGGATGCTTTTTCCCTGGATATTTATGATCTTGCAATTTACATGGTTGTTTCAGGCATTACAAGCTATCTGGGAGCAAAGCTGGCTGTCAGATATTTTAGTTTATAATAATGTGTATGTTTTTAAAAAGGAGAGTCAAATGAAGAAGATTTTTGCGTATTTCTTTTTGATGATGCTGGGGCTGCTGCTTACCGCATCAGGATCTTTTGCCGCTGCCAGTATATCGGCAAGTTCTTACAAAGCAGGCGATACGGTGCAGATAACGGGTAAAATTACACCGGGCAGTGATTTATATATTGCCATTGCCCAGCATAAGATGTTTGCTCCTAAGGATACGGACGGAGTCCATGAAACCAAAAAATTCAAAAAAGTCAGCAAGAAAAAAGGGTTTTCCATGGATACAAAGATTCCGCCCCTTTATTATCTTATAACCAATGTCCCGGAAAAATTCGGCAAGGTTGCAAAGAAAAAATTTGGCGGGCCCTCTGTCCTTCTTGGAAAAGGCAATGGAATTTACAGCACCACCATGTTTTACCTGAAAAAGAAATTAAGTGATATTGACCCTGTTGCCCGCGGGATGCTTGGCCCCATTAAATCAGATGCCCAGTGGAATTTTTTCAAATATGCCCATGAAACTTCCTATGGTATCAATACAGTGGTCAAAGAAGGCAATAGAAAAGGAAAGGTTGTTATTTTTTCAAGGAGTGTGATTACTGATCAGTCTGACGGCAATTACTGGGACAAAGGCACTTCTGTCAATCTTAACAAGGTCACCGGTGAGTTTACGGTTTCCTTTAAGTCATTCAGGCATACTCCTCCGAACACGGAATTTGATGTATATGTGAATGGAGAAAAAATAGGAGCATATACTGTTGAGAAAAATGGTTACTGGCTCTCCAAGGGTTTCCGTTACATGAATCCTCTTTGGATCGTTATAGGCGCAATCCTTGTGGGAACCTATTTTTCAATGATAGGTGCTGCAGGCGGAATGCTCATGGCAGCTTTCCAGGTACTTGTTGTAAACACAATGGGCCCTGTAGGTATCAATGCTGCCAATGTATTGAAACCGTCCAACATGGCATTGACATTGTTTTCTCCTCTGGGCTCGTTCTACCGGTATGCAAAGGTTGAAAAACGTGTTGCCTGGCCTGTTGGGATTTCCTTTGGAATTGGTATTTTCATAGGTTCCATCTGGCTTGGTAAATATGTTTCTGCTGTACTTCCCATGAAAGCCTACAAGGAGTGGCTGGCTATTCTCGTTGTTCTGATGGGTATTAAAACCCTCATGGAAATGCGTCCTGCAGCCATGGAAAAAAGAAAAAATATCAAGGCCATGACCCAGAAATTCAATGCGGAAATTGCAGCTGCAAAAGCTGAAGGCCGTACCGCTGAAATGGGCAGCATTGAGCCCATCAAGACAGGTCTTATGGACTATAGATTTAAATTCTGGGGTGAAGAGTTCAGGATCAATCCGCTTTTGTTTGCAATTCTCGGGCTTGTAATCGGCGTTGTATCAAGATCATTTGGTATTGGCGGCGGATTCCTTCTTGTTCCTGCCATGACAACACTCGGCGCTCTTCCCATGTATGTTGCCGTGCCCATTTCCCTTATTGGAACCTGCTTTTCAAGTATAGGCTCTTTTATAGGATATCTCATGACAGGCTATCTGCCTGACATGACCCTTGCAATCGCAATTATAATCGGCGGTTTTGCAGGCGGAATGCTTGGCAGCCGGGCGCAGAAAATGTTTTCTGAAATGACCCTCAAGGTTGTTCTTGCAATTACATTGTTCTTCCTGTTCTTCAGATTCTTCAAGATTGAAATCTGGATCTGATCCCTTGTAAAAAAGGGTAATTGAACCTTGAAACCCGCGCGCTGAATATCTATAATGAACAACCAGCCGCGGGTTTCATATTAAGGGAGAATACATGGATGAGTTTCTGGACAGATTATGGGCGCAGATTGAATTATACCTGAACGCCTCGGTCATGTTCGTTGACAGGCTTTTATCACCGCTTGAGGTTTTTGGGCCCGGGTTTGTCATTTTTGTGATTGCATTTGCAGTTGCGCTTTTTACACGGGTTTTTTCCCGTTTTTATATTACAAAGCGCTATCTGCGCCTTGAACAGGAATTTCGCCATTGGCAGCAGGTCAGACAGGAGGCAATGAAGCATCCTGATGCTGAAAAAGGCAAACTTCTTGCAAAAAATGTTGACCAGGCAAAGCTGAACCATGTGTATTATGATTATTTTTTTGAAGGCCTCATGAAAAGCTTTATCACCAATGTTTTACCCATACTGGTTGCAGCATCCTATGTGACAGCAGTGTATACTCCCTCTGCCTTAATGCAGCGTTTCGGGACAAAATGGGTATATTCATTTGGTTCAGGCTCTTCTCTGGTTAATATAAGCAGCCTTTTCTGGTATATTATCTGTCTTTTATTATCTTTTGTGCTTATTTTTCTTGTAAAAATTCTGGTTATTAAAAAACAAAATGAAGAAAAACAGGCCTGATATATGCAGCAGATTTTCTGCACGCATTGCCGTACTGGCACTATCTGTGCTTTGTCTGATGAAGGGCACTGCATTTGCAACCCAGTTGCATGCACGGGCAGAAGGAATCGTAACTCACCAGTTCGGTCATCTTTTTTTTCTTTTTTCCATGGTAGCCCTTATCTTTACCATCACAGGCAAGGATCTTGCCCGCCAAAAGGGGTGGCGCCTGATTCAGTATGCAGCATTTTTCTTTATTCTGTGGAATCTGGATGCAATGGCTGCCCATTTTCTTGATAACCAGATTGATGCTGTAAAAACCCTGCCTGTTTCCTTTGCATGTATAAAAATCATTGCCCGTAACGACTCGTCACTGCTTGCCTGGTTCTATTATGCCCTGAAACTGGATCATTTGTTATGTGTTCCTGCAATGATTTTCCTTTACAGGGGAATCTCAAAGCTTGTGGATGAACAGCGTGCAGTACTTAAGGAGAAGGGAGGCAGTCAATGACGGTTTCCTTTCTCCCCATACTGGCTGTTGATATCACAGGTTCCGTGGCAATGGTGGTCATTGCTGTTTTCTGCTTTTACAAGGCAAAATTATTGAGGGAAATGGATCGTGACAATGTGGTTTTTCTTTATATGCTGTGGATAAGCACAGGGTTTACCCTGTTTTCCATATCACGTTCATTCGGGCATATTTTAAAACAATTCCTGATTTTGACTTCCAATGCAGATATCTGGGATGCAATAAGCCCGTATTCCGGCAGTGTGAATACCGTATCTTTCATGGTTGTAGGGCTTACCACACTTTTTTTTAACCAGAACTGGCAGATCAATGAAAAAATTCTGGCGGGCAGAAAAAAACTGGAAGATACCCATGTAAAGCTTATGGACCTTAACCAGACCCTTGAACACAAGGTCATTGAAAGAACCGAACGCCTCACCAGCAGTGAGCATAAATGCCGCAGGATTTTTGAGCAGTCCCTTGATACCATCATTGTTACAGATGCTGATTTCAGAATAATGGAAATCAATCCTGCAGGTATCTCCCTGACCGGATATACCAGGGAAGAAATGATAATGAAAAAGATGACCCTGGGATCTTTCATGGCAAACCAGGAGGAATGGGAAAACATATGCAGGAAAATCAGGGCCAGGGAATTCATTTTAAATGAAGAAACCGAAATTTTAAGGCCTGACAATGAATCTTTGCTTGTATTGATTACGGGCGGCATTGACTATGGAGCCTTTGGATGTGCAAGGACTTTTCATTTCATTATTAAAAATGTGAATGAAAAACGCCAGATGGAGCGCCAGATTGCTCAGGCTGACAAACTTGCAGCTCTTGGCGAATTGTCAGCCGGAGTGGCACATGAGATCAACAATCCCCTTGGAATTATTCTGGGATATACCCAGCTTCTTCTCAAGGAAGATCACGAACACAGGGCAGATCTGAAAATTATTGAAAAACATGTGCAGAACTGCAAGAATGTTGTGTCAGACTTGTTGTCCTTTTCCAGAAAAGGATCTTCTGAAATGACGGTTGTTGATATCAATAAGGTTGTTGACGGGGTAATAAAATTTTTATCCAATCATTCGGATTTCAGAAATGTTGAAATGTCTTTGAATCCCTACACGGGCGACCGGCTTAATATTCTGGGAAACGAACAGGAACTTTCCCAGGTCATGATCAATCTTCTCATCAATGCCTGCCATGCTGTTGACGGAAAAGGCAAGATTGATGTTTCAACCAGGAGGACGGATCAGAACAGGATTCTGATAATCGTGAAGGACAATGGCAAAGGAGTTGCCAAAAAATATCTGTCCAAAATATTTGACCCCTTTTTCACAACAAAACCCGTGGGTCAGGGAACCGGCCTGGGCCTTTCCGTGGGATACGGGATCATCAAACGCCACAGAGGCGATATCAGTGTGAAAAGTACAGAAGGAAAAGGAAGCACTTTTACCATCACCCATCCTGCTGAAATACCGGCAGAATAAATTGTTGTCAGGAGGGAAAATGAAATCAGATATACTTGCTGTTGATGATGAAAAAGATATGACAGGGCTTTTGCAGCGAACCCTTGAACCGGAACTCAACTGCCGGGTTTCCATGGCATTTTCAGGCAAGATGGCCATGTCGGTTCTTGAGCAGAAAAATTTTGACCTTGTTATCTGTGATGTGAAAATGCCGGGTATGGACGGGTTCGAACTTCTTGACCATATAAGGGCTGTATATCCTGATATGACCGTGGTCATGCTGACAGCTTTCGGCAATATCGAATCTGCGGTCAAGGCCGTGAAAAAAGGAGCCTATGACTTTATTCCCAAACCCTTTGAACAGGATGAACTGATTTTCAGAATCGGCAAAGCCCTTGAACGAAGCAGGCTTTTAAATGAGAATAAAAGGCTGCTTAAGGAAAAGGAAACCGGGCAGTTTGAATTAATAGGCGAAAGCCAGGCCATGCGCCGGGTTTTTGATCAGATCAATCTTGTGGCGGCAAGTGATGTCACTGTATTGATCACAGGCGAATCAGGAACAGGCAAGGACCTTACCGCAAGGTCGATTCACATGTTAAGCCCGAGAAAAAACAAGCCTTTTATTCCTGTGAACTGCCCCACAATTCCTGAGCATATTCTGGAAAGTGAATTGTTCGGATATAAAAAAGGAGCCTTTACCAATGCCAACCGGGATAAGGACGGTTTGTTCCAGGAAGCTGATCAGGGTACTATTTTTCTTGATGAAATAGGAGATATCGGGCCCTCCATACAGACAAAGCTTCTTCGAGTGCTCCAGGAAAAGGAAATCAAGCCGCTTGGTGATACAAAAACCCGCAGGGTTGATGTCAGAATACTTGCATCCACCAACAGAGATCTCAAGCAAAAGATGGCGGACAATGAATTCAGGCAGGATTTTTTTTACCGTCTTAATGTGCTTTCCATTGAGCTGCCTCCTCTCAGGGACAGAGTGACTGATATTCCGATGCTTTGTGAATATCTTGTGGCAAAGCATTGCAAAAAGATGAAAAAACCGCTTAAAACCCTTGATCCGGAAGTGATTGATATCCTGATGAAACAGCCGTGGCCGGGCAATGTCAGAGAACTTGAAAATATTCTTGTCCAGGGAATTTTATATTCAAAATCCGATCTCATATCTTTGGCTGATATTCCTTTGTCAGCGGCAAAAAATGATCAATACTGCCTTGGCGGTGTCAATACAGCCAGCATGGCTTCTTTGTCTTACAAGGAAGCCAAGGAAAGGATCATACGCGAATTTACCCATGATTACATAGGAGCCAAGCTCTCCATGACCGGAGGTAATATAACCAGGGCTGCCAGGGAATGCGGAATGGACCGCCAGGCCCTGCAGCAGATCATGAAGCGTTTTGATATTGACCCTGAATCATTCAGGGCCTGAACCATTTTTATTTTACAGCTTGATAATCTGTTGTAATGGCGCACAGGTTGTGATAGGTAAACTTAAACTGGTATCTTTATTTCTCAACTTTTAATTTTTGTCAGTATAAATAAATTTCACGGAAAAACAGTACCGGAGTGATGTCATTACCTCCGGCGGCTGACCACATATAATTGATAGTAACCAAATAAAGACTGAAAGGAGGTGATGCAATGGTTTCAGGCCAGGAGCAAAAAAAGGGTCAAATGCTCGGCTGGATTTTTGGCGGGGTGCTGGGTATTATTCTAACCTGTATTATTGTTCTTGCTTCAGGATTCATGATTGAAACTACAAATACAGATACTTTCTGCGTGTCATGTCATATTATGAAGCCTTTCCGGACAGCCTGGACAAATTCCGTTCATGGAGGAAACAATCCCCAGGGGTTTGCGGCACAATGCGTGGATTGCCATCTTCCTCATGGTAATTTTGTGGAATATTTTGTTACAAAGGCAAAAACAGGAACAGGTGATGTTATTCAGAACCTGTACATTGATCCTTATAAGTATGACTGGATAGGAACAGCAGAAAAAAACCGCCTGAAATTCACCTTTGACAATGCATGCAGGCATTGCCATCATGTCCTGCTGCCCAAACGTTTATCCCCCGGGGGATTTATCGCCCACAGAGCATATCTGAGAGGTGAAGTCAAAAAAAGGTGTACCCAGTGTCATCCCCATGTGGGTCACAAGGATATGGCAATACATGTAAATAAATATTTTAGGAAAAAAGATATATGATTTGCCGGAATGAATAAACTTAATTATCAATAAAAGGAGGGAATTATGAAGCAGGCAAAGGTAATGCTTGTCAGTGTGTTTCTTGCTGGTTTTCTTTTATTGGTCACAAGCAGTATCTGTTTGGCGGATTCAACATCTTATCCAAACATGTCAGATAAAAAGCAGTTTGTGATCAAAAGAGGATTCAGCAAAGAGGCATTGACCTGTATTGAATGTCACACAAAAAAAATGCCCGGTACTGTGGATTCCTGGCGCCAGGGTGCGATGAGCCATGCTGGTGTCTCATGTTATGACTGCCATAAGGTTGAAAAATCTTCTCCCATGGCATCACAATGTGAGGGTCTTAAGGGGACAGATATTTATATCTCTCCCATGGTATCGTCAAAAACCTGTTCCAGATGTCATCCTCAGGAGGTGGAACAATTTTTGAAAAGCGGGCATGCAAAACTTGCCAGCAAGGCTGTCATGGATGTGTCCAAGGCAGGAGGCAAGCTGGTAAAACTTCAGTACCATTATGAAGGATGCGGTTTTATTGACAAGCCCGGAATGAAGCTTGACGGCCTTACTCCCAAGGGAATGCCTGCATACAACAGGGCATCCAGGGCATCCGGCTGTCAGATGTGCCACGGCACACAGGTGGAGCTTGGCCCGGATCATATGCCTGTTAATGAAACATGGCCCGGAGGAGTCGGAACAAGATATCCTGACGGGTCTGTGGGAACATGCACTGTGTGCCATACCCGCCATAAATTTGATATTGCTGAAGCCAGAAAACCAGAGGCCTGTGCCTCATGCCACCTTGGCCCGGATCATCCTGACATTGAGATTTATCTTTCAAGCAAGCACGGCCAGCAGTTTCTGACCCACGGAGATGACTGGAAATGGGACAGCGCACCTGATACATGGGAACCGGGAGACTATACAGCACCCACATGTGCGGTATGCCATATGAGCGGAATAGGGGAACTTTCCACCACCCATAATGTCAATGACAGGCTCAAATGGGATCTGATGCACAAAAAGAGTGTCATCAGGACAGGTGAACGGGGCAATGGCGAAAAAGGCGACAAACTCATGCAGAAGGTCTGCATAAATTGTCATGGCGCAACCCAGGCCCTGACCCAGAGAAAGGTTTTGGACAATTCAGTTGCCCTGTATAATAAATATTGGGAGGGGGCTGTGAAAATGAAAAAGGAACTTGCTGACAAGGGCCTTTTGAAAAAAGATCCATGGAAGGACGGTTTCCAGGAGCTTATGTACTATCTGTGGCATCATACGGGAAGAAGGGCGCGTCAGGGTTCTGCCATGAACGGGCCTGACTATGCACACTGGCATGGATTCTTCCAGGTATTTCAGGTTTATCAGGATATGCAGGCAATCCATGATTACAGAATCAAGAACAATAAAATTGAAGAGCTCAGCCATGTCATGAGCAGCGGTCCTCTTTGATCCTGTATCAGGTTTGTAATTTTTCCCCCTTCTTCGGCCTGGCGCCGGGAGGGGGAAATTTTTTATCAATTAAAGGCTGTCCCATAAATCCAGGGCTTCATTGCCTGAGTTCTGGCGGCAGATTGATTTGTATTCTTCCATAAGCTTTACCAGTTCGTTGAAGCGTCTATTATACTGATCCATGCATTTGCACATTTCATGACTCCATTCGAGATTATGCCGATATTTCATAAAATTCTGCGTTTTTTCCCAGTTCTGCTCATTATCAAGCTCATGGGCCGTTAAAAGTTCGCCGACAGGGGAAAGAATTTTTTTTATGGGTATTTCAAGTAATTCAGGGCCTGTCTTTCCCTTGGTTGTATACATATCAGCAGATAATTTGCCTGTATCGGATATTTCTTTTTTATGCATCCACAATTCATCCCGGTTGATAACGGTTTCAACATTATCTGATATATCATCAAGAATTTTATTGACCTGGTCCTTTATCGGCCTGAGCCCTTCTTTGCCAAGCGCCATCGCCTTTGCAGAATTTGAAGAAACAGCTCTGCGCACAACTCCCTCAATGGCCTGAGCCGCAAACCTTTTGCATTCAATCAAAAACTGGTGCTGTATGAAATCCAGTTCGATTTTTTTGCTGTCAATTTCAAAAAGTTTTTCCTTAAGATCCCGTGCCATCATTTTATTTCCTCCACATGGGCAGACAGTCTGTTAATTGATAAGTGCTGGTTTTGATATATATTTAAAACCCTGTATTAATCAATTATTATTTTTCATGTTTGCACTTTTATGTAAATTGTGCGGGCCTCCTTCTTGACAGATAAAAGAACAAATCATATAGTCCATACTATTGATAAAAACCGATAGCTGTTTTTTGGGAGAATATCAAAAAGTGAAACCTGTTTTTAAAAATATGGATGACAACGGCTTTACACTGATTGAAATGGCCATGGTCATGGTAATTGCAGGTATTGTTGTTTCAATCATAATGACGGTACTGCCTTCCATCATTAAAACAGGAAAGATAAAGGAAGCCAGGGCAAAACTTTCCAGGTACGATTATGCTCTTCAGGGATATGCCATTGCGAATTACAGACTGCCGTTTGCCGATTCCAATGGCGATGGCCGTGAAGATACCAATGTTTTCATCGGAACTCTGCCCTATCTTACCTTGGGGCTTACCTCTGGTGATGATGTATGGGGAAATGCCGTCAAATATGCTGTTTACGGCAGGCCCGGCAATCCCAATAATTTGACAGATACATCTGACAAGGCAACACTTTGTGCTGCTTTGTCTGCAATTTCAGGCTTTGATAGTAATATTGCATATACCACCACCTCTGATACCTGTGCAGGGGCCACTGCTGCCAATTCCGCCAACCAGGCCTATGTCCTGGCAAGCGGCGGCCCAAAGGACCTTGACGGCAGCAATGGATTCTTTGATCTGTGCAATGGAAGTGCCGGAGCGGGGTTTAATGCTGAAAATAAAATTCAGGCCTTAAACTATGATGATATTGTCAGACCCTTTTCCATTATGGAACTCATACACAACGTCTGTACTCCATAATTTCAGAGCAGAACAGCTATCCTCAGCCTGCTACATGCTGCTCAGGTTTGCCACAAGGCTGTAAACCGGCAGAAACAATCCAGCCATTATAATGGCAAACATGGTGCCGGCAATTACCAGAACCAGTGGTTCTATCATTTTTCCCAGGTTTTCCACGAGTGCGGTCAGTCTCTGCTTGTAATCGTTTGCAATATAGTTTAACTGATCCGGCAGGGTTCCGCTCATTTCACCGATGTTTATCATCCGGCAGATGAACGCAGGGAAAATTCCTGCCCTGGTGAATGTGTCAGATATTGATGTGCCTGATGCAAGGTCCTTTCTGATCTGCCGGGTTTTTATACGGTAAACTTCATTATTTACAGATTCTTCAAGGATTTTTATGGATTGAATGATGTCAATTCCCGCATTCAGCAGCAGTGAAAAATATTCCGTGATAAATGCAAGTGAGGATACCTGAATCAGGGTTCCTGCAACGGGAAGCTTTAAAAAAAACGCATCCATTATTTTTTTGGCAGGATTGAAATTTTTATACAGCATGATGACAGAACAGCAAAGCAATATGGAAAAAATAATCATTTCAAAAAAATATGCCTGGATAAATTCGGATATATTGATAATGAAAATTGTCAGAGGCGGCAGGGTGACATCCATGTCGCTGAACAGAGCAACAATTTTGGGGACTACATAATAGAACCAGAAAATCATTCCTCCACCCATGGTGAGAAAAACAAAAAAAGGATAAAGCAGGGCCTGTCTGGTGTCACCGATGATGGACTGAATTCTCAATAAATGGTTTGCCGCATCCTTGAGCCGCTCATCAAGGGTTCCTGATTCCTCTCCTATTCTTATAAGATGGAGTACTGCCTTTGGAAACATGTGGGTTTTCCTGGCGACGGCAGCAGAAAAACTGGAACCGCGTTTTATGTTCAATATAATATCGTGTACACTGCTTTCAAAATCGGCCCTGCCCGAACCGGCGGCTGATTCTTCAAGTGCAGTGGCAAGCGGCAATCCTGCCATGATCATCATGGAAATATTGTTTAACCATTCCGCAAGACACTTTCTTTGTATTTTTTTTCTCAATCCGGT
>CAYUOB010000015.1:28979-34247 GCA_964446145.1 uncultured Desulfobacula sp. | reverse complement strand
TTCCTGGCATGGGGGCTAGAATTTCTGTGGTCATTTTTGTCTCCTTTATTCAAAGAATTTCTGGTTGTTTTTTCGCCGGAATCAGCTCTTTTTTTAAACAGAACAATTCTGGTCTATACTTAAACGAGCCAATAAAGTCAAGCGGGTTTCAGATCAGCGGGCAATATCAGACCGCATATTTTATGGGTGATGGCAGGCTTCCCCTGGCAGGGAAGTATTAATATAAGGATGAAAACCTAAATTGTACCGGGAGTGACGTATGAGACAATATTTTGAAAAAATGGCAGAATTTGGCAAGGAGCTTAATAAGAGACAATTGTTAAGTTCAAAAAAGAATGTTGAGCAGATCAAGGAAGTGGAAGCAGGAATCGATGCTGAAATCGAAAAGGTCAAAAATGCCGGGCTGCCTACTGAAAAAATCAATTCAAGGGGAGCAATGACAGTATGGCAGAGACTTGAATATCTGATTGATCCCGGTACATGGACTCCCCTGCACACAATTTTCAATCCTGAGGATAATGCGGAAAACACCACCAATGTAATAGACGGCCTTGCCAAAATTTCCGGCAAATGGTGTGTGGTTGCAGGTTTTGATAATAAAGTCATGGCAGGAGCCTGGCTGCCCGGACAGCCTGAAAATATATTCAGGGCTACAAACCTGTCCAAAAGGCTTAATATTCCGCTGGTCTGGCTTGTGAACTGCAGTGGTGTAAAATTGACTGAACAGGAAAAATTTTATGCCAACAGAAGGGGAAGCGGCACAACTTTCTACCGCCATGCAGAGCTTGAGCAGATGGGTATTCCTGTTCTGGCCGGTATTTATGGCACCAATCCTGCCGGCGGCGGATATCAGGGCATAAGCCCCACTATTTTGTTTGCGCACAAGGATTGTAATATTGCAGTTGGCGGAGGCGGGATTTTAAGCGGAATGTCGCCAAAGGGGTATTTTGATCTGGACGGTGCTGAACAGCTCATAGCTGCTGCAAAACAATATAAGGCCAAACCGCCGGGATCAGTGGATATCCATTATAAGGAAACAGGTTTTTTCAGGTATGTTTATGAAGAAGAGAAAGGCGTTCTTGACGGGCTCAAGGAATACATGAAGGACATGCCTGCATATAACCCCAAGTTTTTCAGGGTTGCCAAGCCAAAAGCTCCGAGATTTCCCGCAGAGGACCTTTATCGTCTGATTCCTTTCAACCAGAAGCAGATATATGATTTTAAAGAAGTGCTTGCCCGCCTTGTTGACGGCAGTGAACACATGGAATTCAGACCCGATTACGGCCGTGAAATATATACGGGCCTTGTGAAGATCGACGGATTTCTTGTGGGCATGATAGGCAATAATCAGGGATGGCTTGGTAAGGATTATCCGGAATATGCAGATTATGGCGGAATCGGCGGCAAATTATACCGCCAGGGCTTGATCAAAATGAATGAATTTGTAACTCTGTGCGGCCGCGACAGGATACCTTTGATCTGGTTTCAGGATACTTCAGGCATAGATGTTGGTGATATTGCTGAAAAAGCAGAACTTTTAGGGCTTGGCCAGTCTCTTATTTATTCCATTCAGCAGACTGATATTCCCATGATCCTTGTTACTTTAAGAAAAGGCACGGCTGCGGCGCATTATGTCATGGGCGGGCCCACGGCAAACCGTCACAATGCATTTACCCTTGGCATAGGCACAACTGAAATCTATGTGATGCACGGTGAAACAGCCGCTGCAGCAAGCTTTTCAAGAAGGCTTGTAAAAGAAAAGGATGCAGGAAGGCCTTTGGAGCCCATTATCGAAAAGATGAACAAGCTTGCAAAGGAATACCATGATAATTCACGTCCTGCCTATTGCGCAAAAATGGGCATGGTGGATGAAATTGTCAAAATGACTGCCCTGCGCGATTACCTTAAAGCATTTGCAGGCGCATGTTACCAGAATCCGAAATCCATCTGTCCTCAGCATCACCTGATTACACCAAGGGTTATCAGAGGATAGAAAACATTAACCGGATTATTTATTGGGGAGGCTGATATGTCAGAAGCTCAATGCATTAAAATTGAAAATAATGGTCAGGTAGCAAGAATTATCCTTGACAGGCCCAAACACAATGTTCTGGATATTCCCATGATGAACGAGCTCAACCGGGAGCTTGAAAAAATTGCCGCAGATGATGAGCTTAAGTGTGCAGTCATCACGGGAGAAGGCAGAAGCTTTTGTGCAGGCGTGGAAGTGGGAGACCACAAACCTGATAATGTTGAACAGATGGTGGCAACCTTTAACCGTATTTTTGAACTGATCAACATGATTGATATTCCGGTCATAGCTGCAGTCAATGGTGCCTGCCTTGGCGGAGGCATGGAGCTTGCCATTGCCTGTGATATTGTGATTGCTTCTGAAAAGGCCATCTTTGGCCAGCCTGAAATTAAACTGGGGTTCTTCCCGCCTTATGCGGCCCTGAGGCTTCCTGAGCTTGTGGGCCCTGCCAAGGCCATTGAAATCGTAACCACAGGGCAGAATTACTCTGCTGCTGAATCCATGGCACTTGGTTTTGTATCAAAGGTTGCAGGGGTTGAAGATTTTGAAAAGACTGTGGATGAAACCGTTAAACAGATTACCATGTCAAGCCCTCTGATCATAAGGCTTAATAAGCGGGCTGTGAAACGTCATATCGGCACAAGCTTTTTTCAGGGCGTTGATCTTGTCAGCAATTATTTTCTCAAGACCCTGATGAAAACAGAAGATACCCTTGAGGGCATTGCATCCTTTGAGGAAAAAAGAAAGCCTGTCTGGAAGAACAGATAGACTGTGGCTGCTCTGTTCCTGATAATCGGTCAGCCCTGCTTTGCCAGGCGTTTCCGGCCATATGGAATATTCAGTTTATCCATTCGTTTGCGCAGGGTGTTGGGATTGATGCCCAATACCCTGGCAGCTCCGGCCGGACCGTTAATAATGCCGTTGCAACGGGCAAGAACCGATTGGATGTGCCGGCGGATGATATCATCCAACACAAGGGAGTCTTTGGGGGCGGAGTGGGCATGGACAGGCCTTTGCTGCGGCTGAGCCTGCTGAATGAACCCTGGCTGCTCATTCACTTGCGGCAAATAGAACTGAAGCTTTAAAGGCCCTGATGGATCAATGATCATTGCCCTTTCCACAAGGTTTTCCAGTTCCCTTACATTGCCGGGCCATGGATATGATGCCAGGGCTTCCAGGGTATCCGGTGCTACCCTTGGAATGGTGGAACACTTTAGTTTTTTTGCCTTTTTTTTAATAAAATAGTGAACCAGAGCTGGAATATCCTCGGGCCGTTCCCTTAGAGGCGGAACCACAATGGGAAAGACGTTAAGGCGATAGAACAGATCCTGGCGGAAAGAGGTATCAGCAACTTTCTGTCTTAGGTTCTGATTGGTGGCTGCAATTATTCGGACGTTGACCCGGATGCTTCTGTGGCTGCCCACCCGTTCAACCACCCCGTCCTGAATTACCCTAAGCAGCCTGGTCTGAGCTCTGGGAGCCATATCCCCGATTTCATCAAGGAACAGGGTTCCCCCGTCCGCCTGTTCAAACCGGCCGGGCCGCCTTGTGAGGGCACTGGTGAAAGCTCCTTTTTCATGGCCGAATAATTCACTGTCTATCAGGGATTCAGGAATGGCCCCGCAATTGACTTTGATATACGGGCTGTCATACCGGTCAGATACACGCTGAACTGCATCGGCAATGATTTCTTTTCCGCTGCCGGTCTCTCCGGTAATCAGCACAGGAACGTCGCGTCCGGTGAGCTGTTCCACCATCTCCATGACTTCCTTTAATCCGCTTTGGGCGCCTATAATATCTTTTTTGCTTAACTGGCGCACTTTTCCTTTGAGGTATTTTTTTTCCTCTATCAATTGTTCCTGCAGTTTTTTTACCTTGCGATGTTGCAGAAGGTTCATCATAACCAGGCTGAAAAGAGGCACCAGGATGGATAGCCGTTGCACGTGATTGCGGGTGAAGCATTTTGGCTTTTTGCCGATGAGGCAGAGGTGGCCCACAGCTGTTTTTTTTGAAGATAGGATGGCCACCATATAGGAACGGTCCCGGTTCGGCAGATAGCGGCTTATGGCAGCTGAATGACGGACAGAGACCGGCCGTTCAACCGAATGGGGCACCAGGACACTTTCCAGATTTTTTTCCATGCTCAGCAGATACCGCACATCTGCTTTTTGTAAAGGAACCAGATCATCCAGGTTATGGAACCCTTCTTGTGTGACCAGGAATAACAGATGCAATGCATTCATATCAGGATTAAGGGTATGCAGGCTCAGACCTTCCAGCGGAAAGTAATGCCTCAGGAACTCAAACACTGTGATCATGGCTTTGGACAGGTCAAGGCTGCTGGATACGCTTAAAACAGCTTTTTTGAAGAATTCATAATCGTCTTTTATGTTATTGTGCATAACCGCCTCTTATATATTCTATATGACATTAATTTATCATATGTTTAATAAATTATCAAATAGAGTAAATATTTAAGGGGAATATTGTATTTTGCTCAGGTTTTTTTAATACTTCTTCGGGTTTTGCACATGATTTTTTTCTGGTATGGAAATTGCTGTTCATCCCAATGGTGTGGATTCCGTGCAGGAAAATGAAAATCATAAATGCAAAGGAGAACTGGTATGAATGACTTGAAAGGGGCTTTGTTTTCAATATTTCCCCGTGACCGGGTCAGTGATGATCCAGCAGTGCTGGCAGGATATGCTGCAGACAGTGCAACTCTTCCAGGCGCTTCGACTTCGCCTTGCTATGTTGTTTTGCCCAAAACAACAGACGAGGTTGTGCATCTGGTACAGGTGGCTGACCGCGCCAGGGTGCCGCTGGTTCCCATGGCACGGGGCTCTAATATCGCCGGCATGTCCGTGTCTGTACAGGGGGGTATTGTGGTGGATTGCAGAATGATGGATCAAATCCTGGAAATCAATACAGAATCTGGTTATGCATTGATTGAACCCGGGGTGACTTTTCATAAATTGTGCGCTGCCCTTGCCGAGAGGGGATTTTTTTGTCATTTGCCAACTGCCTCTGGGGGATCCAGTGCCCTAGCCAATTATATGATGCGGCCCTCTGGAAATTTTACCGCCCGCTGGGATCCGGATCCTCTGCTGTCCCTGGAAGTGGTGACTCCAGGACATGGAGTGATCCGTACAGGTTCTGCCAGCTTTGAAAATGCTGGGTGGCGGGCCAGGTATGAATGCCTGCCTGATTTGACAGGATTGTTTGCCAATTCATTC
>CAYUOB010000015.1:0-28879 GCA_964446145.1 uncultured Desulfobacula sp. | reverse complement strand
GCGGGCCAGGTATGAATGCCTGCCTGATTTGACAGGATTGTTTGCCAATTCATTCGGAACCTTGGGGATTGTCACGAAGGGATCGGTTAAGATTTTTGACAGAGGGGAGACTGATCAGGTGCTTTTGGCGCAGTTCGATAACCTTGATGCAGCATCCCGATATATGAAACTTCTGGTTCGCCGCCATCTGGCTGAAAGTGTAACATTCTGGACCTGGGGGTGGAACCTGTTCCATGAAATGAGTCTGTCCAAAGAGGTAACCATGCCCGTCGAAATGCTGAAGCCGGATCAGAAAACTCCACCTGAAGGGGTGGCGTTTGGCATCGCATCTGCACGCCTGGCTGGTTATGCTGATGTGGTCGAGGCACAGGCCAGACGCTGTGGGCAGATTGCCCGCTCATTGGGTGGGGATTTGCTTGAGCCAGAAGAAGCATACAGAGTTCATCCCGGGTGTACCCGATATCTGGAATCCTATTTTGCCAAAGGAATTCATCCCAAACCGGGGGAGGAATCCCAAATCAGGGCCGGGCTTCACCTGTCTGGCTGCCTGGTCACGGTTGCACCGGAGAATCTTGTGGCATTGGAAGAATATATGTGGAAACTTGCAGAAAAAGAGTTTGAGCCCCCTTATTTTTACAGGGTTCTGCCATATAATCATGCCAGGGAGTTTTTCTTTGCCTTTGTGGTCTATGTCCGGGGTTCTCTGGAAGAGCGCAGAGATTACCTGCTTCATATTAAATCCATTTATCATCAATTGTATATTGACCTTAGAAACCGGTTCGGCGCTGTGATGTTCAGGTTTAGGAGATATCCCGAATTTCTGTCCTATACTGGCGGGTATGGTTATCTTTTAAAGGATATCAAACGGCAAATAGACCCGCATAATATTATGAATCCCGGTATGCTGATATTTTAGGAGGAACAGGATTATGACAACACAGATTAAAATGGATAAAGATGACTACACCGCTTTGTTCAAATGTACCAGATGCGGTCAGTGCAGCTATGGGAAGGAGGATGCCGGATTCAATATACTCTGCCCGGTTCATAAGAAAGGCCATTTTTTCACCTACAGCGCCGGCGGCATGATGCAGATTGCCAGAAATATGTATGAGGGTAAAATTGAAAACCCTGAGACAATAAAGGATATAGCATATCTGTGCACCTTCTGTGGAGTGTGTGAAGTTAATTGCGGGGTCATTGAAAATCATGGTGAAGTAATTGCCAAAATCAGAAATTTTTTAATGGATATGGATTGCTCTGAGTCTGCGGCATTGTCAAAGGTGATTTCACAGGTTGTTGAAAACAAAAATCCCTATGGGTATCCCCAAAGCAAAAGAGTTGCATGGCTGCCGGAAAAAGTTATGGACCTGGATCGCATGGATGCGGACATTGTGTATTTTGTGGGATGTGTATCTGCCTATGACCAGAAACAGGTACCCCGCGCATTTGCATCAATCATGTCAAAACTTGGCATTGCATGTACTGTTTTCAGTGAAGAACACTGCTGCGGAGCTCCCCTGTTTTTCAGCGGGAAGCAGGATGAGGCCAGGCGCCTGGCCATGCATAATATTGAAATCATGGTGCAGGCAGGTCAGAAAATCATGGTAACATCCTGCCCTACCTGTGCTTTGATGATTAAAAAATATTATCCTGTGTGGACGGGCAAAGCCCTGCCTTTCAAGGTAGTTCATACTATGGAGTATCTGGATGAGCTTATGGATCAGGGTAAATTGATCTTAGGCTCTCTTAATAAGAAAACTTCCATGATCTACCATGATTCCTGTCATCTTGGAAGAGGCCTGGGAATTTATGATGCTCCCAGAAGACTGCTTGGCGCCATTGACGGGGTTGATCTGAAATCATTTGAGCTTTCAGGAGAAAATTCTGCATGTTGCGGCGGAGGCGGAATGGTTCCGGTGCTGAACCCTGGTTTTTCCCTGGAAACAGCCGTGGAACGGCTGGGGACAATTCCTGAGGCCAGTTCTGAAAACAGAATCACTGAACTTGTGTCTGCCTGTCCTAACTGCAGAAAAACCCTGGGGCTTGCAGCAAGGAGATCAGGAAAAGGTATTAAGGTCAGTGATGTATGTGAGGTGATCTTGTCGTCAATGTCATCCTGAAATTTTCCGGCCTGTGTCTGAAAATTATTACATTGTTCTGCCTGGAACTCAACCATGCAGTTTTTGCTAAAAACTCAGGGACAAGGTTGACAGGGATAATGGAGCGCTTCAGGTCTATTTTCCGGCAATAATATAATTTTCCTTTTTTAAATTCTGTTTTTATCTCCCATGATAACGGGCCTGATTTTCCTGTGGTATCAGCCGGCAGAAATACAGGGTTTAAATTTTCAGCAAGGTTCATGGTAATTGACAGAATTGTTGTTTCTCCTCTTGATAGTGCAATGGGATAATGCCTGTCAGGCAGAAAACGGTTTAAAGGTGAAAGAATGCCCGGTGAAGGCACAGGGAAGAAATACCTGCCGGATGATCTGGCAAAGGCAGTGTCCAGTGAAAAATCAAATGCAAGCCTGATTTTCTGCACAGGTTCTGACAGGCCTGAGGGCCTGAACCATTGAGTCAGTTTTGCAACGGGGTCAATGCTGTGAACCAAGGCTGAGATTTCAATATCAAGTTCTTTGCCGTGTATATGGCCCATTTTCCCTCTTATGCCCACAGTGGCCATGCCAGTGAAAATTTTTGTGCAATGGCCTGAAAGACTGGACTGTTCAGATATGTTCAATATCATGTCAGTCTTTCTGGTATCAGTGGCACAGGAGGTTATGGGGACAAGTTTTTCTTTATCAAGATCAAGGCCCAGGCTTTCTTCGGCAAGGCTTGTCCCGGGGGGAAGATCCCTGTCTGAAAAATTGTAGAACCTGTTTTTTGCCCGGACAAGAACCTGATCAAACAATACAGGTGAAAATGTCTTTTTAAGTGGTTTTATGAAATCTCCTTCAGTATTTGCAAGGACAAGTTCCGAGGTAATACCGTTTTTTTGCAGAATCCATCTGAACAGGACAGCAAGGTCAATACTGCTGCCATAACCCTTTTTAAGGGTGGCCAGGGCATCCTGGGGACAAAGGCTGGTTTCAAAAACCGGCACAGGGTATATGGTAAGATGTTTCAGCATTGCCCTGTACAGGTGATCAGGGGTTTTACCCGTTGCCCATTCAGGAATTGATGTTTTTTCAAACCTTTTATTCAGATGGAATTTTCCTCTGAAGAACCTGGAGGTTTCTGACCATGAATCAAGACAGGACATGATAAGGCAATAGTTCTGATTCAGCAGTCCCGGAGCCATGGGCTCTGTATGTGCGGCTGCAAGATTTTTGCCTGTCCATGAATATACAACCCAGCCTTTTTTCATGGTTTTTCTGAATCTGATTCCGGGATCATCAAGTTTTGTTGTCAGGTTTGTCACAGGTTTGCCATGAATTACGGGGATTTTAACAATAACCTGTTTTTTTACGGTGGGGTCGTTCAGCCTGAATGATTCCACCGGCCAGAATCCAAGGCGATTTTTTATTGTTAGTTCAAGCTCAAGTTTTGAGCCCAGTTTAACTGCCGGAAAATTAATTACCCTGAGCCTGGCTCTTGAGTAAAACGAACTGTCTGATGTTGAGGGGTCAAGAATATCCTGAATCTCCCTTTTGCCTGCTTTCAATATTTTTCCTGAAGGCTGTACAGTTCTGGCGCTGTTGACAATGACTTGTTCAAATGCGCTGTTATAGGGATATCTGAAATCAGCACGGTCTTTTTTGCCCTTATAGGTTTTTATGATTGTCTGCATGGAAAGCTTCAGGGTGTAGCTTTTGTCGGGCGCCAGTATGTATTCCTTTATAATGTAATTGTTGACAGCATCGGCATGTGCCTGAAATACGGGTTCCGGCTCTGCCTGGGATCCTATGCAGGTCAGAACAAGTATTGCAATGATATTAACCAGTATATTGTATTTTTTCTTCAGCATTTTTTATTTTTCTTTTGAAATTATTACAGGTAAAAAAGCTCCATATTTCAAATCGTGCTGCAATCTTGTCAGCAGTCTGTATTCATCAGGCAGTACCTCGGTTTTTTTCAGGGCAGAATACCTGCTGATTTTCAGATGATTTTTCATGAGTTCAAAGCTGGTTTCAGCCGTAAACACCTGATTGTCAGCATTTGGCATGGAAGGCAGTCTGATTTTTGCCCACGGGTCTTCAAATTGTAAATTTTCAATCCATTTTGTGGCAAATACATATCCGGTTTTAAGGGGATATCTGCGTTCTGTCAGGCTGGCTCTGCCAAGTATCCATCTTTCAAGAAGCCCTGGCCACCGGGTTGAGCTTAAGGGCAGGAATGCTTTTTCTTTGCCCGGGCTCCACGCTATCCACGGATTTTTGATGGAAAATGTGCATGAGAAATTAAAAGGAATATTACGCGCAAGGGGGTCTGACCACACAAGATTTTTCAGGGTCATGCCCTTTCTTTTTCTTAAAAGGAAACGGCTCAGAAACCTTTTTTGCTCTTCACGGGTCTGGCTCAGCATGATTGATCTGAACATGGTGTCGGCAAACCCTGAGCTTACGGCATGAATCTGACCTGTGAGGCCTTGTTCTGAACTTAATCTGTCTTTTACCCTGACAAGAAACAGATTCTTTTCAGGGGGCAGCACAGGGGTGAGCCCAAGCGTTGCAGGCCCGGATCCGGCCACCAGAAAAGAACAGTTCCGGTCGTAGTCAGGCAGAAACTGCCTGCTTGTTTCAGAGGTGGGATCAAGAAAAAATCTTGGTATTGACCCATCATCCGTCAGAACAGCTGCAATTGCATGGTTGAAATATGGGATTGCAATTTCAGTATCAAGCTTGCGCCCCGCACTCAGAAGAACGGGAGCAGCCCTGAATCCTGCTGTTCTCAACATGGCCACAAGCAGGGCTGCCTTATCACGGCATACCCCGTACCGTCTGGAAAAGGTAAGGTTCACATCATGGGGTTCAAATCCGGGCCTGTTGGATTCCGCAACAATTCCCATATACCGTATTTTCTGAGCTGTAAAATAGAATAATGCCCTGATTTTATCCATGTCATTGGATTTTGATCCAATTAGCTGGGCAACCTTTTTTTTGATGGCTGTACCAGGCTCAAGCTTTGGTTCTGACAGGTCAGAATACCATTTTGATATCTGTTCCCATGAATCAAGACTGGAAAACAAAAGGCGCATGGCTGCATTGACAACTGATGTCATGGCAGGTTCCGGCACAAGTTTTGGAATATTTTTAAAGTCCCATGACAATATTTTCAGATTGCCCCTGGTACTTGCACTGAAGCTTGTGGTTCCTGGAATTTTATTTTTTATCAGATGGTTGATTGTCTTGTCTTTCGGTATAATCACTTCAAGATGGTATGCATGGACACTGAAATCCTGCTGTACTGGAATCAGGCCGTAAAATTGTCCGGGAATGACCGGTTTGAATGTTCTGCGGACACTGAGATAATGAATGGTGTCACCTGGTTCAAGATCAGGAATAAACACTTTTAATACTTTCTGGGAGGGATCATAGATATTCATCTCACTGCTGGAATCAGGGGCCTGTTCTTTGCTGTTTTTTTCAATGTCAACCGGAATAACCCTGTATTTGAAAACACTGCCAGGTTTGCCGCAGGGTTTGATCACTTCAATGTATTTTATTTTGAAATCAGAATATTTTTTGTCCAGATAAAAGGACTGCACCCCTTCCCGTGATTTTCCCTCCGGGTCAAGGACAGTCAGAAAAACCTCATCTTCGTCAATATGCGTGCCGTCTTCAGCACAGGTGATACGTTCTGTTTCCTTTGCCAGTACCAGATGGTCATCAGGGTAGGCAGTCCTGTTGATTTGCGATAAAAAGGAATAATCTTCTGTTCCTGCTGCTGCCGTGCACCATGTGCCGGATACAATCAGAGCAGCAGATAATATAATTGCCAGTGAATTTAAATATTTTCTGCCCGTTAGAGATTTGATCATATTTTTTGCACCATTGTAATATTATAGGGGGTGTGACCGCGGCATCTGCCCTGTAAACCATGTTTTAATCAGCACTGCTCAATTCCTGCCGCTTTTATGAGTGTTTGTGTCCGTGAACCGTGAAGCGGTTTAGTATCATATTATAGCCCATAAGAAGCCCAAGGACAATACCTGCTGCCAGACGCCCTGCATAGGGAATCATTTCTCCTGCCTGTCCCATGGTCATGGTGGCCTGGATACCTGACAGGCTGTAAACAAGGTTAAGAATAAAACCCATGAGAATTGAGCAGATAATAATCATGGAAAGATAAATTACAAGTGCCCTTGTATTGAATAAAGTTTTCACAATTATCATGGTTGCGGCATTGGTTGCAGGCCCTGCCAGCAGAAAAACCAGGGCCGCTCCCGGATTCAGGCCCTTTAGAATCAATGCGGCGGCAATCGGTGTGGACGAGGTTGCACACACATACATTGGCGCTCCTGCTCCCAGCATGGCAAGCATGGATAGAAACGGATGAGTGTTGGACCAGACACTTAAATCATCGGGAAAGAAAAATGTGATGAGCCCTGCCAGAAACAGCCCGATGATAAACGGCTTTTCAATGTCCGATAATAATTGCCCATATGAATATTTAAAAACATTGATGATTTTTTCCCAGATATTTTGCCTGTCTTGCTGCACAACTGCACAGGAGCTTGATGTACACCCTCATCCTCCTGTTTCACCTGGCAGGTCCGGCCTGTTGTTGTCCTCGGTTCCCAGGAAATTCTGGGCTAACCCCGTTGAAATGGCAGTGATAAAGCCTGCAACGGGACGGATTATTGTCATGACAGGGTCAAGGATTGCCCATGAAACAGCAATGGAATCCACTCCTGATTCAGGGGTTGCAATCATGAATGCAAGGGCAGCCCCGTTGTTGGCACCCTGCCTTTTTAACCCTGCTGCGACAGGAACCACTCCGCAGGAACAAAGGGGGATGGGAATCCCAAAGAGGGCAGACAGAATCACTGGCTTTATCTTTCCTGTGCCAAGGTATTTTTTTATTTTATCCGCCTTGAAAAAGACATAGAGAACACCTGCGATCAAAAATCCGAAAAGCATGTACACTGCAACGTCCAGATAGATATCCCAGGATGCTTTTAATACGCCATATCCTATATTCATTTTTTATCCTTTAATGTTGCACATGTTTCAGGCTCATGGTGATCAGGGCGCTTACATGGCTGTCATCAATTGTGTAGAATACACTTTTGCCCTCACGCCGGTTTTTTACGATTTTCAAAGTGCGTAAAAGCCTTAACTGATGAGAAACTGCAGAATCAGTCTGGCCGCATACTGCTGCAATATCACACACACAAAGCTCGCATTGCAGAAGGGCAAGGACAATTTTAAGCCTGGACGGATCGCTCAATACCTTGAATATATCTGCCATCCCGGCAATTATATCTTTGTCGGGCATCGATTCAAGGGTATGGTTCACTTTTTTTTTATCAACACATTTTACCTGACACATATCATCCATATAACACCTCTTCATTTGAGCATTTATTCATATGTTATACTTTGTTAACGGGCTGTGTCAACCTGTAATTTATGTTTTTTATGCAGAGGCCAATAAATTTCTGGACTCTGTTTTCAGGAATCAGATCCATGAATAATGGAATTTTAATTGAAAACGGGACATTGATCCCCATGATACCGGTCTGGCCTGTTGTTGAAAATGGCAGTGCGCTTGTCAGGGACGGAATGATACAGGAAAAGAACAGGGGCAAAGGCCCCTGATATGAGCCTTGTTATGGTTGACGCCAGGACAGGGATGTAAAGATTCTTTAATATTGTCACAGTATGAATTAAAATGTATATTTATCACCTATTATCTTAAAATTTATTTAAAGGAGCAATTTATGTTGGAGCCGCTGTTCATAAAAGCTACCAGCCTTTCAGATGCATGGTTTCAGGCGCTTTACAGATGTGTTGAGAAGGGCCGTTCCTTTACCATTAATAGAGGTTCGTTTGAAGGTCAGAAAAGGCTTGAGTTTGATTTTATCACCATTCACATAACCCATCCGTGGGCAGTGCCGCTTCTTCCCAAGGTCAACCCTGCCCTGGGGTTTCCCGACCCTGTTGAAGAAAGCTATCTGGATGATTATCTGCCGTACCTTATGACAGGTGAGGAAAAACAGGGTGAATCCTATACATATGGCCAGAGAATATGTAAATGTGACCTTGCCTGGTTGCCGGACGATTACAGGCATATGAAGGAAATTCTGATTCAGGAAAAGGAAATCTGGGAAGACAGACAGATTCTTATTGAAGAAAATGGAAAATATTTTTTGAATCAGATGGAGTTGATGATCTGGACATATAAAAACAAGGGCCATAGAAACAATCAGATGATTCTTCAGGTCGGCCAGCCCTCTGATATGGTCTTGATTGACCCGCCATGCCTGAGGCATATTGATACCAGAATCCAGGACGGCAAACTGCATTTTTTCCCCTATTTCAGATCCTGGGATCTTTTTGGCGGTTTCCCTGCCAATCTTGCTGCCATTGAAATGATGAAACAGTATTGCGCCCAGCAGCTTGGAGTCGAAAACGGTGAGATCATAGCCTCGTCCAAGGGTCTGCATATCTATGATTATGTATTTGAAATTGCTGAGGCAATAAGGGGAAGGTCCATGGATGAGTTCAGGCAGATGTCCTGAGGGCTTCATGGCAAAGGCTGCAGGTGAAAGCGGAATCTTGGCCTGCAGCTGCATGAAGACAATATGAGGCCGGGCGGGTTAGGCTGACAGGCCCAAAAATTTGGATCTGATCCGTTTCAGGTGTTTTAAAAGATGTTCTTTTCTGGCTTTTCCAACCTGCTGAGGCTTTCCTGATTTCAACAGGCTGGAAAGGGAAATCAGGTCTTCCCTTATGGCCATTGCCTCAATTTCAATATCCCGGTCATGCATTTTCAGCAGATTAAAATACCACAGCCTGAATGTGAGCGCATAAAGCCTGTCTGACATTTCTGTCAGAAAAGGGTTGCCGGCAGCTTCATGGAACAGATGCTTTGTTTCCATGTCCAGGCCTGCCAGCTGTTTTATGTTGTCGTGACTGAACTGTTTTCTGCTTTCAATTATGAGTCTGTCCAGGCGGCTGAAATGGGACCGGTTAAAATGTTCTGCTGCCAGGGTGCCGATTACAGATTCAAGTTCAAGCCTTGCCTGGAATACATTTGTGATCATATTGAGCTCAAGCTCCATTACAAGGGTTCCGGTTCTGGGAAGAATCTTGACCAGATGTTCCCATTCAAGGCGGAAAAGAACGGCTCTGAGCGGTGTTCTGCTGACATTGAATTCCTTTGCCAGTGCCTGTTCTTTCAGCATGCATCCCGGCGGGTATTCAAGGTGAATTATCCTGTTTCTTATGGTTTGATAGATATCTGTGTTCATTTACGACTGTATTTAATTTTTTTGGTATACCTTCATGATACAAGTCTATATAGGCTGAATAAACCTGTATTGTCAAATTGTTTTACTCCGTCATAATCTGTTGAAATAAAGGCTTGACAATAAAATTTTTTTTAGTAAACCATAAAAATATTAATAAAATTTTATAAAGATATTAAAGAGGGCGCTATGAATGATCAAAATATTACCCATGGACTATGGGCGGCAACCTTGCCGTCAAAGCCCCATCTTGGTTCGCTTGCAGAGAATATGACCACAGATGTTGCCATTGTGGGAGGAGGCTATACAGGGCTTTCATCTGCTCTTCATCTGGCAGAGGCAGGCAGGGAATGTGTGCTTCTTGAAGCGGCGGAAATAGGTTATGGCGGAGCAGGCCGCAATGTCGGTCTTGTGAATGCAGGATTATGGCTGATGCCGGAAGATCTCGTGCGCATTGCAGGCCCGGTATATGGAGAAAAATTGCTTGATGTGCTTGGTGATTCCCCTGACCTGGTGTTTGATCTGATTGAAAAGCACTCCATTGAATGCGAAGCCTTAAGAAATGGTACCCTGCATTGTGCTGATTCAAAAAAAGGTTATAAAGCACTTGAACAGCGTGAAGAACAATGGCTTAACCGCGGGGCTCCTGTAAAACTTCTTGGCCGGGAGGAAACATGTGAAAAAACAGGCAGCAGAAGTTTCCATGGCGCTTTGCTGGATAAAAGGGCAGGAACCGTGCAGCCTCTTGCATATGCCTGCGGGCTTGCACAGGCAGGAATCAGGGCTGGAGCACAATTATATGAACATTCTCCTGTAACAGCCATTGAAAAGGGTCAGGATGGCTGGATTTTAAAAACCCCTGGAGGGAATCTTGCGGCAAAGGCCGTGATTATCGCGGTGCATGCTTATCCTTCGCACGGGTTTGTTTCCAATACAAAATCCATGATAAGAATGAATTTTTTTCAGTTTGCCACTCCTCCTCTTTCTCAGGATCTTTTGAAGATAATTCTGCCGGAACGTCAGGGTGCATGGGATACCAACCTGATTCTGTCATCCTACAGGCTTGATGCAGCAGGACGGCTCATTGTGGGAAGCGTGGGAACAGTGGAAGGGTTTGCATACAGGCTGCACGAAAATTGGGTTAAAAGAACGATTAAAAAGACTTTTCCCCAGATAGGTGATATTGAACTTGAATATGGCTGGCACGGCAGATTTGCCATGAACACCGACCATATTCCACGGTTTCATTTGCCTGACAGATCAATGGCCATGATCACAAGCTATAACGGAAGGGGCATAGGCCCTGGAAGCGTATTCGGAAAACTTCTTGCTGAATATATGATCACAGGTTCTGCTGAAAATATGCCTTTGCCTGTGACAGAGCCTTCATCAATAATTTCCCGTAATTTCTGGAAATTCTTCTATGAAACAGGAGCCAGGCTTTATCATTTTATTCAGCGAAGGATTTAGATTTTTTTGTGAAAACCCTGTAACACATGGCCAAAAGCCCGAAAATACCGAAAATAGCCGATATGCCCGTTATGATGCCTCCAGAGCGGGAAAACGGCCGTGTGTTCCAGTAGTTGTCGGATTTATCCTTCACCGTTGAAATCAGGTTATCGGCAATATTGATTTTCAATGCAAGCCTGTGTCCCATTCCATCGTTGACAAAAGCTTTCCATATGCCTTTTTTGTCAGGTGCGAAAAAAAATCTGCCTTTCCGGTCTGTCCATCCTGACTGGAAAGGTATTTTGGCGGAAGTACCATAGATTTTAATTTCTGCATATCCCATCGGCTCTCCGTCATCATACATGGCATGTATCATGAAAGCCTTTTGTGAAGAAATTTTTCCCATCACCCCGTGGGCAAAAAGGCAGGCAGGACTTAAAATTAGACAGCACATACAGAATGATAAAATTTTCATATTTTTTTCTTTCCTTGGGGGATTGAAGTTCTTAAATTGTATACAGCCGCCTTAATACTAAGCATGAAGCGGCTGTATACAGTCTTCAGATTTGAATTTAATCTACTTCAAATGTTAAAGTGGCAATAAATGATTCAACATCACAGAGTTTTTCATCCGGATAATGTTTTTCCTGGTTTGCTTTGATCAGCCATATGCCAGGCCTGAAAATTCTGATTTGTCCTCTGCCGTTTCTGTCGGTTTTTGTGGTATAGGCAAAAACTTCCTTTTGTGTGGAAAATCCGGCATAAGTTGCATAGATGTAACCATTGAACGGCTTGCCCTGGCATAAAACCCTTAAAGGCAGATAATCGCCTGCATGAAGGCTGCCGGGATTTTTCAGAGGCACTATTTCCATGGGCTGGCCGATTATTGTATCCACTTTGCCTTTACCGCTGCCTGAATTGATGATTGCTTTCATGCACATGTGTGAAAAATAGCATTTTATTACATCCTTCAAATGCAGTTTCGATGCCCTTTTACCGCCCCTTGCAGTTTTAGTATAAAACCCTGGTTTGCGCACGGCGCTTATTATATATGCACCTGGCGTGTTTATGCTTTCTTCAGATTCAATTTCCAGGTTTGATACAAATTTTAGGTTTACTTTTTCAGGGCCTGTTACTTTAAGATTTTGCAGTTCATTTTTTTTCAGAAATCCTGCCAAAGGGAATTTATGGCCCCATCCAATGGTCATTTTAAGCGCAGATCCTGATTCCGGGGTAAAATCTGACATATTGATCCATGGATAGTGGGCATGAGCAGATACTGAAAATATAAGCATGAATACTATTGAAGCTGAGGTGAAACCGATTGTTTTTATTATATTTTTTTTCATTTTAATCTTCCTTTATTTAAAATTCAAAATCAAGTTTAATTGTAAATGTCCGTCCAGCATGAAATCTTCCCTGCCTTGAAGGGGCAGAATCAAAAATATTGCCTGCCTCAAAGGAAAGTTTTGCCATCTTTGAAAGCTTTTTGTAAACCTTTGCATCAAGGCTTGCTCCGCCTGCAATGTGGCTGGTATTGGCAGTATTGGTATATTGTCTTGAAACATATGAGATTCTTGCGCTTGCCCCTACTGCGTATCTGTCCCAGTCATAGGCCGGGGAAAACGAAGCAGTGTGCTTTGGAACATATGTCAGGTCTTTGCCGGAATCTTTATTTTCCGTATCAGTATAGGTATAGGAAAAGGAAGTGGTCAGCCCGTGTATCGGATACGCCCTGCACATGAATTCCATGCCCTGGGTGAGAGCTTTTTCCACATTCCTGTATTCCATCAGAGTCAGGCCGTTGTAAAGTGTGCCTGTATCTTCCCTTATTACCATGTCCTCCACCTCGTTTCTGAAATATCCGAGATTGATCATTAATTTACGGTTCATCATCCAGTGCTCGACACTCAAATCATATCCTATGGCCGTTTCCGCTTTTAAATTCGGGTTGGACCGGGCATAAAAACTGCTGTGACGGTACGGGATACTGTAATAAAGCTGACGGATGGTGGGCGATTTAAAGGAAGTGCCTACACTGGCCCTGAAACGTGTGGATTCACGGGGTTGATACATCATGCTGAATTTTGGATTTATATCGCTGCCAAATGTTGAATGATCATCGTATCGGGCCCCTCCCACAAGGGTCAGTTTATTAAATAAAACAGCCTCATCCTGAAAATAAATGCTTGAAGTGGTAACGTCTTTATTGACTGTCACAATGGTGGAATCAGAATTTTCAATAATATAATCAATTGTCTGAACCTGGGCTTCTCCTCCTGTGATAAAAGTATTCCATTCATTTATATCCCAGGTATACTGCACTTCTCCCTGGTTGTAACCCACATTCCCATATTTATACCCGTATGAATATCCGGGATATCCGTGGGTGAAATCCCAGTCATAGGTATACCCCTTTAATAAAAATGAATGCGTACTATCCAGCCTGAAGTTCACCGAGCCTGAAATCCTGTAGGTATCCTCTTCCCGGTTTCCGTCTTTTTCGTAGTCGCTTAATTCGGTTTTAATGCTTATATCGGTTCTGTTATTTGCTTTTACATCCATCTTGCCAAGAAAGGAGTGTCTCCAGGATTTCAGGCTGTCAGTGCTTATATCATCAGCACTTTCATAGTCATAGTGCAGAAAATACCCAAGAGAATCTGTAATCCTGTCTCCATATGAAACATATGTTTTTGATGTGTGTCTGGACCCGTTTGCATCCTGAATGGATCCATCATCATTTTCTTTTTCCACATCATACCATCCATAGACAGCTCCTGCGCTGCCCATGGCCTTATCAGGCACTTTTTTGGTTATGATATTTATGACTCCGGCCATTGCATCGCTGCCATAAAGGGCTGACCCCGGGCCTTTGACAATTTCTATATGATCAATCATTTCCACGGGAATCTGGTTTAACCCGACTCCGTATTCTCCCATGCCTCCGCTCTGGCCGCAGCCCATTGCCCGCTGCCCGTCAATGAGTACAAGGGCATATCCGCTGTCAAAGTCCAGGCCCCTCATTTTTGCAAGCCAGGTATATGTACCGAAGATATCGTCATGGTAAGCAGTCTGGATTCCCGGAACATCTTTAAGTATATCCAGGATATTCTGGGAATTTTTCTTTTCAATATCTTCTCTGGTGATTAAAATTGTTTCAACAGGGGTGTCCTGCAAGGTATGGCGAGTCCTGGTGCCTGTTACAACTATATCATCCAGCCAGTTTACCCGATTGTCAGCAAAACTCGGGGAAGCTGACAACAGGATAAGACTCATGACCAGGAAGCCTGAAATAATTATTCCTGATTTTTTCTTAATTTTCACTTGGTTCTCCACAATAATTATTGAATGTTAAAACAAAAATTATCCTGGATTGACGGTGGATTGCTTCAATGATATAAAATTATCAAGAAGCATCCTGCAACCCGGAGGATGTTTTGCCGAAGAAGGCAGCCTGCACAAACCCTGGACGGTTTCGGCTGCCTTCTTTTTTATATTTTAAATATTTTTTTCACCTCCCTTCATTTGTCCAAAAAAATAAAAAGGCCATGAAGAAAATTTTTTTCTGTTCTCAGAAAAATAATGCCTTCATGGCCTGTTAATATATAATCAATTTTATTTTAATATTACCTTCTGGTAAATATTACTGCCCTTAATATTGGATTCATTAATTTATGTCAATAATTTTATTTTTCCCCTTGTCCCAACCTGCTCCAAGCTGATACAGGTGAAACATATTAAAAATTAATACTGTAACTTTGAATGCCGGCACGGCAATGACAAAAGGCGTATTTCAGGATAAAGTTGCAAAGGTGGTGTACAGGTGACATGACACTGAAGCCCCATCCTTGCAGAATAAATCCAAGACAGATTTGAGGAAATTAGGAGAGTTAAATTTCAGGCATGCTGAACTGGTTAATAATATATGGGATTTTTTCTTTTTTTTCTGCTGCAATATCCATAGCAATGGCAGTGATCCTGTCTCCGCACTGGAAAAATATCAGCGCAAGACTTCTCTGGCTGCTTGTCATGGCAATTGCTTTCTGGTCTTTCGGCTATGGCATGGAATATGTCAGCCCTGCCCTGACATGGAAACTATGGTGGGTCAGGTTTGAATATTTCGGAGCAGTATGGGTCAGCATGCTGGTCTTCTGTTTCGTTGCAAGCATTGTTTTTGAGAAGCATCATATCACATGGACAGGATATTGTTTCCTTTGTATAGTGCCGGTCTGCATCCTTATTCTGGCACAGACAAATTCCCATCATCACCTTGTATGGGAACTTGCATGGGTGGAAACAGACGGATTTGCCCCTTTTGTCGCCTATAAAAGAGGCCCTGCATTCTGGGTTTTTGTGATTTTTTCATATGGTATTTTGTCCATTGCCACTATTCTTCTGGTCAATGCATTGAAAAATTCTGAGAGGATTCTGCGAAAACAATTGATTTCAGTGCTTGTGGGAATATTTTTTCCATGGGCTGCAAATATTTTATACCTTTTTGGCATGGAAAAATTAACCCATTTTGATTTTACTCCCGGTGCATTCACAATAAGCTGTATTGCTTTTTTGTTCGGATTGGTACGTTATCAGATGCTTGGTTTTGTTCCTCTGGCCCATACCGCAGTGACCCGGAGCATGGAAGACCCTGTCATTGTTATTGATATGAATGACAGGGTTCTTGATATGAACAATGCAGCATATGCCGTGGCAGAACATCCTGACAGAATCCATTTTCCGGTTCATCTTGATAAAATTTTTCCAGCGCTTTATGAAAAAATATGTTCAGAGCGGGGAAGGCTTCCGTTGACAACTCAAATATGCCTGGGAAACAAAACCGGGCTGCGTCACTGGGAACTCAGGCTTTTTGCAATTCTGAACAAAAAAGGAAAACAGACCGGCCTGCTTGTCATCTTAAGAGATATTACTGAATGGGAGAAAATACAAGAAGCATTAAAATACAGTGAAAGGATTCACAGGCTTATGCTGGAGGCTTCTCCCAATCCCATTGTGTTTTACGATGACAAGGGCAGGGTAACTTATCTTAATCCGGCTTTTACCCGTGTGTTTGGCTGGAGCTTTGATGAGCTTGAAGGGCGCAGGATAGATTTTGTACCACCGGAAAACATGGAAGAAACAATGCAGGCACTTCAAAGAACAATTGAAAGACCTGAAGTCAATTATAATTTTATTACACGCAGGTACACAAAAACAGGTGAAGTGCTTGATGTGAGTATCAATTCTGCTGTGCACAGGCTTGAAAACAGCAGAGTTGCCAGTATGGTGGTTAATTTTACCGATATTACCCAGTTGAAGAAAACAGAACGCGAATTAAAAGCCACTCGTGATTTTATAAGAAATATTATAAATTCCATGCCATCCATGCTCATTGGCCTTGACACTGATACAATTGTTACTCAATGGAATACTGAAGCTGAGAAGATTACGGGGATATGTGCCCAAAAGGCTCAGGGAAGCAGGCTGAATGATATTTTTCCTGAGCTTTCGGCTCACCTGGCCTGCGTTACGCAGGTTATTAAAGAGAAAAGAATGAAAAAGCTTGCAAAGGTAAACCTGAGTTCCGGAAAAAAATCTGTACTTGCGGATATTACCATTTATCCCATTGTATCTGATCAGGAAAAAGGCGCTGTTGTCCGTGTGGATGATATTACGGAAAGGGTGCGCATGGAAGAAATGGTGATTCAGTCGGAAAAAATGCTGTCAGTTGGTGGGCTTGCAGCTGGAATGGCCCATGAAATCAACAATCCCCTTGCAGGTATTCTCCAGAATGTTCAGGTTATCTGGAACCGCCTGACCAAGGACCTTCCTCTAAATATTGAAGTTGCCCGCGAATGCGGTATTGAGCTTGATGCTTTAAAAGCCTATATGGAAAAAAGAAATATATTCTATATGATGGAGCTTGTGAAATCCTCAGGCCGCAGGGCAGCGATGATTGTTGACAATATGTTGTCTTTTGCCAGGAAAAGTGAGCACCGCAAATCAGGCCATGATATCTGTGAAATTATGGAGTCGACACTGGAGCTGGTTAAAAGTGATTATAGCATGAAAAAAAATTACGATTTCCGCTCAATTAAGATGACAAAGGATTATCAGAAAGATATTCCATTTGTTTCATGCGAAAAAAGTGAAATCCAGCAGGTATTTCTGAATATTCTGAAAAACGGTGCACAGGCAATGGCGGATGCGGGAATCCGGTCTCCCGGATTTGTGATCAGGTGTTATTACAAGGAAGGCAGAGCCGTTGTTGAGATACAGGACAATGGCCCAGGTATTGAACCTGAAACCCGCAAAAGAATTTTTGAACCATTTTTCACAACCAAGGAGGTGGGATCAGGAACAGGGCTTGGGCTGTCAGTGGCATATTTCATTATCACTGAAAATCATCAGGGTTCGCTGAATGCGGAATCCGCGCCTGGTAAAGGTACCAAATTTATCATAGAGCTTCCTGTCGTATCCTGAACCCGGATAATTCATGACTTTTTGGCTGCTGAAGTTATATTATGTTTTTTTATCCGGTATCTCAGGGTGTTTCTGCTTATTCCAAGATGGCGGGCAGCCTTTGAAATATTCCAGGCACATTCATCAAGGGCGCTTTTTATAAGTTTTTTTTCATGGTACAGAAGGTTTTTCCGGGAAATTGTGTTTTGTTCATCTTTTTCAAGTATATATGTATTATGCCTTGTTCCGGAACTATACCGGATCATATCCCTGGTAACACAGCCATTGTCTGAAACTATCATGAGGCGTTCCATCATGTTTTTAAGTTCCCGTACATTGCCGGGCCATGAATATGATGCAAGATCGGCCAGTACTTCATGATTCAGGCGAGGTGCAGGTTTTTTGAATTCCCTGCTGAAAAAATTCAGGAAATATTCACAAAGTTCGGGAATATCCTCAACCCTGTCTTTCAGCGTTGGCATTGTGATCTGGTATGTGTTCAGGCGGTAGTAAAGATCAGCCCTGAATCTTTTTTTGATTATCAGCTCTTCAATATTCTGATTTGTGGCAGAAATTATTTTCACCTCTGATTTTATGCATGATGATGAGCCCAGGGGCATAATTTGTTTGTCTTCAACAGCATGGAGAAGTTTGGCCTGCAGCCTGTATGGCATATCACCTATTTCATCCAGGAATAAAGTGCCTGTATCTGCACGCAGAAAAGCTCCTTTTCTGTCTCTTGCAGCTCCTGTGAAAGCCCCTTTGGCATGGCCGAACAGCTCTGATTCCATCAGGTCTCCAGGAATGGCTGCACAATTGATGCGCACAAAGGGAGCTGTTTTCCAGGCAGACAAAAAATGAACGGTTCTGGCGGCAAGTTCCTTGCCTGTGCCTGATGGACCTGTGATAAAAACCGAAGTCCTGGTACGGGCAACAAGCTCAAGTTCTTTTCTGATGCGGGCCATGGCTCTGGAGGAGCCTATCAGCTCAGGCAGATCAGAATTGTCGGAAATCCTGGCCTCTGAGAAATTCCGGGCCAGAGCTTCTTTTGCCTTTTCAATGATGATATTATTGTCCACAGGTTTGGTTATATAATCAAAAGCTCCCTGTTTCATCGCTTCCACAGCAGCGGAGATTGTTCCAAAGGCTGTCAGTATAATTACAGGAGTTTTAGGGTATTTGAGATTCCGGTATTTTAATACAGCCATACCGTCTGCCTTCGGCATTTTGATATCTGTAAAAACAAGTGCCGGCTGGTATTGTTCCCATTTTGAGATACCCTGTTCTCCGTCTGCAGCAGTTGCCACCATGTATCCTTCGCCTTCAAGTATGAGCTGGAGTATTCTGCGCATACGTCCTTCATCTTCAATTATCAGGATTTTTTCAGCCAAGGCGTGTCTCCTTTTCAGGGGTTTTATGCCTTGTGTCCATTTCCGGTTCAGCCAGAAGAGGGCTGCATGGAAGGTGGATACTGACACACAAGCCACCTGTGCTTCGGTTCTGTATGGAAATGGTGCCGTTGTGAGCGGAGATAATCTGCCGGCATACTGGAAGGCCTATACCCATGCCCTTTTCCTTTGTTGTGAAAAATTTTTTAAATGCATTTTCAATATCCTGGTCTGCAATACCAGGGCCTGTGTCCATGATACGGATGTTGATCATGCCGTCATTTCCGTTGTCAATAATTATTGTGATATTACCTCCATCAGGCATCATTTCTTCAGCATTTGTAATGCAGTTCAGGAAAACCTGCTGCAATTGCCTGAAATCAGCCCTGATCTCAGGCAGAGAATCCGGACATTCCAGATGTATGTCCACTTTTTTATTATGATTGCCGGAATTTGTCCAGCGGTCAAGCAATGCAGTAAGTTCCCGGCACATACGGATCTGAGACAGTTCAGGGCTTTTGAATCGGGCAAGTTTCAGCATATTGCCGATGACAGATTCCAGATTGTCCACTTCTGCTATGATATATTCAAGAAGCTCAAGGCGGGTTTCATCATTTTGTCCATGGGAACTCAGATATTGTGCTGAACTGCGTATAATGCCCAGGGGGTTTTTCAGCTCATGGGCCAGTGAGGTCGCCATCTCACCAAGCGCTGCCAGCTTTTCAGCCTGAGCCACTTTTTTGAACATTCTTTCTATCTGTCTTTTACTTTTAACAAGAGATTCATAGCGAAGGGCGTTTTCAAGGGCCAGGCCTGCCTGGTTGAAAATTGTGATAAAAATTTCAATATCCCTTCTTGTATATGGCTTTTCATCCTGCCTTTTTCCGAGAAATGTGAGCCCGGCCAGGCCTGAACTGCATCTGAGGGCAAAAACAAGTTCTATCCCGTTGTTTTGCAGAATGTTTAACTGATCCATGAGCCCGGACGGATAATGGGGAGAGCCGCAGAATATGTAGTCATTGTCAGAAGACAGGTGAAGTTTCAGAACTTCTGTATTTAAATGCAGTTTGTCAAAACATGATGATTCAGGATAAAAATTTGTGTCTGTATTATTGAAAACCATCAGGATGATGCGCTGGATGTGAAAATTTTCAGGAATGGTGTGTGTCAGCATGTACACAAGGTCTTTTATGACAACACAGGTTCCTATCTGTCTTGTCATGTCAGGCAGCATGGTGTAATTGTAGACAGCCTTTGGAATGAATATCCTGTCAAGAAAATTTGATATGATCCTGTTTGCAGGGCTGAACAGGATTGTGGCTGCAATAATATAAACCATAAAGAATTCTTCTGAATACATTAATGTACCGATGGAGCTGCGTTTTAAAAGGATCATGAGGTATGAATATGCAAAAAACAGCAGGCAGATGAGAAAAATATATGCAATGGTTCTGGAAATCATTTTATCCGTATCCAGAAGTCTGTAACGCACAAGAGCAATAAAATATGCGCCCGGCAAAATGACGCTTGATAATACCACAAGCCTGAAGGGGATCAGGGGTGTATTGAATGCAATATTTGGAATTGCATAGAATATCAGGTATGGCCCGAATGAGAGCCAGTAGGCGCTTATGATAAGTTTGATCTGGTTTTTTTCAAGTGAACTTGAGATTGATTTAAAATCAATACAATGTTTTGCAAATGCCGTAAGAACCATGAATGGAAGCCCGAGATTTCTCAGACGCTGCAGCCATGGCCAGAATTGTGTTATGTTGTCCGCAGGCACAAAGGCTCCTGCAATGCTTATAGCAGGTGCGAACAGATAAAAAACAGGGATAAGTGCCTTTTTCTTCTTTATGATGTTCCGCCTGGCAGGAAAGCTGAATACAAAATGAAGACATGTCCCGAATGCGATCCAGTTGCTTATGGCCAGAGTGAAAAAACTCAAGGAGATGATGCGGGGTGAAAGAATGCCGAAATGAGAGGGAATGGTTGCGGAAAATGTTGTGGCAAAAAAGATGGCTGATATCAAAAACAGCAAAGCAGGCTGTTCTGGCGATGCCCTCAGGTATGACAGCATTCCCAGTGCAATCAGCATGATAATCAGTATCAGGTGAGGCCATGCGAATTTTAAAAATTGTGACGGGGTGACATGGATAAATTTTGGGCTGAACTGTATTTTTTCCCCCTTCCTGAGTATGGTTATGGTTGTATACTTATCAGAACCTGATCTGGCATGAAGCAGGCATGAAAGTATGCGGGGGTATGGCATTGCGTTTATACTTATGATAATGTCGCCGGGCATTACAGGATTTATAGCCTGTTTTATTTTTCCGATCTTAAGCCCGTTCTGGGTCTTATCTACTCTGAATCCCGGAGAACCTGAATACAGAACAGAAAAAAAGAAAATCATGAACATGGAAACAGGCAGGATAATAATGGCCAGGCCAATATTTTTTCTGGTTTCCGGGATATCGGAAAATGCAGTTAATCTGTTTTCAGGCCCTGTTGTGTTCAAAATCCGGAATCCTTAATATATCATCTGAAAATTATCCATTTTATATCAGAAAAAAAAAGATTTAAAAGATATAAAAATTCATGCAGCCAATTAACTATACCTGTGTGGGTGAAATGAAATCTGAAAATAGTTGATTCATCAACTATTTGTAAAAATTAAAAATTTGTATAACACCTATAACTATCGTTTCTTATTATTCAATTTGTCTTATTTTTTTGGTGTCAATAAAATTTTTTGCTTGACAATGCAATTACGCTGTCGCTATGTAATAGCTATGAAATAGATAGTACTTTTAAAGTATCTTTCATGCAAAGGGTTATCTTATTTTTCTAAAGAGGAGAGGGTTGAATGTCATCAAACAGATATTTTAAGCATGAAGGGCCGTGGTCAGATGCAAATGATCCGCTGATGTGTTCTGACACCGGGGACTGGCGAACCAAACGGCCGGTGGTGGACAAGGATAAATGCATCTTCTGCGGTTTCTGTGCAATCTATTGCCCGATTCAGGTGATGGAGATGGTTGAGAATTCGTATTTTTCTCCTGATCTCAATTTCTGCAAAGGTTGCGGGATCTGTGCCAGAGAGTGTCCTAAAAATGCAATTTCCATGGTGCCGGAGGGGGAGTTTGAAAAATGAATACAGAACTGAAGGAAAAATCACAGGTTAAGGTTATCACCGGAAATGGAGCTGCATCTATTGCTGCAAAACTTGTGCGCCCGGATGTTGTGGCTGCCTATCCCATCACCCCTCAGACAGAAATAATAGAGCAGATTTCCAAATTTCATGCAAACGGGGAAATGGATTGCGAACTGATCACGGTGGAAGGTGAAAATTCAGCCATGAATGCTGTCATGGCAGCCTCTCTTGCAGGAGGCAGGGTCTTTACTGCCACATCTTCATGGGGGCTTGCCTTCATGTATGATGCTGTTCTTGCGGCAGCAGGGGCGAGGGCTCCGGTTGTTATGGTGAATGTAAACCGTGAGACACCGGGTATTATTGCTGTGTCTTCAGGACAGCAGGATATGATTTCAACCCGTGATGCAGGATGGATTTTTCTTATTGCAGAAGATTGCCAGGAAGTCATGGATCTTGTTATCCAGGCATATCGCCTTGCAGAGGATTATGATATTCAGGTGCCTGTCATGGTGCATTATGATGGATTTTATCTGTCCTATCTGTCAGAAGGGGTCAATATTCCTTTTCAGGAAGATGTGGACAGGTTTCTGTCGGTGCTTGAGACCCAGCCTCCAAGAGTGAAGCTCGTTCCCGGTGAAAAACTCGGCTGCGGTTCCCACGGTATCCTGGGCGGTTATCTTGAACTGAGATATAAACATCTTGCTGCCATGGAACGTGCAAAGGCCAAGTTTGATGAAATTGATGATGAATTCAATGCTGTTTTTGGCCGTGCTTATGGCGGCCAGATTGAAAAATACAGAATGGACGATGCTGATATTGTCCTGGTGGGCTCAGGTTCCATGTGCGGTACCATAAAAACCGTCATTGATGAAAAACGGTCTGCCGGCGTAAAAGTGGGCCTGTTGAAAATAAGAATGTACAGACCTTTTCCGGCACAGGCCATGATAGATGCTCTGAAGGGTAAAAAAGCCATTGGCGTTGTTGACAGAAGCATTTGTTTCGGGTTTGAGGGAGGCCCCATTTACAGGGAGCTTAAATCCTTTGAAACCAGTCTTGGCGGCGCGAAAATGATAAGTTTTATTGATGGAATCGCCAATACAGATATTACCAAGATCAATGTCGATAAAATGATTGATGCAACCTGTGATCTTGCAGACGGTAAGGCTGTCCGTGAGGTTACATGGGTTTCCTATCCTGAAGCCCAGGAAGATGGAGGGCAATAACATGGCTGAAAAAAAGAAGGCAAGACTTACAAAAGTACTGGATTATCTCAAATATGAGGATCCTTTCTCAAAAGGCGTGGCATTCTGCCCCGGCTGCAGTCTTGAGCTGCTTGTACGTTTTATTCCCCAGGTATTGGGCAATGATATCGTAATAACAGGTACCCCATCCTGTTCAGCTCCTGTACTCCTTGGACAGAATAAGCAATCCTGGCATAAACTTTCGTATTTTGGAACTTTGATGACCGGAGCCGCGGCAAATGCCACAGGCCTTGCAAGATACTACAGAAAAAAGAAAATTAAAAATACAGTGGTCTGTTTTAATGGTGACGGAACAGCCACAGATATCGGCTTCGGCAACCTGTCTGGAGCGGCGGAAAGAAATGAGCCTTTTATTTATATCTGCTATGATAATGAAGGCTATATGAATACAGGTATTCAAAAAAGTGCAAGTACTCCATTCGGGGCCACAACCACAACCACACCATATGGAACAGTCTCCAAGGGAAAGAATTTAAGAAGAATGAACCTGGCTTTGAAAATGGCCATGCATAAGATTCCCTATACTGCGACAGCCACAATGAGCGATCTTGAAGACCTTGCCAAAAAGCTCCTGAAGGCAAAGGAAGCCAAGGAAAGGGGTTTTGCATTTATCCATGTTTTTGCTCCGTGCCCCACGGGCTGGGGTGTGGCGCCTGAAAATACGATTGAAGTATGCAGGCGGGCTGTAAAAACCAATTATTTCCCGCTCTGGGAGGCGGAAAACGGTAAAATAAGAATGACCAAAACCGTGAAAAAACCCAAACCCATATCAACCTATACCGAGCTTATAAGGAAATTTGCGCATTTGACTGAAGATGATCTCAAAGTGCTTCAGGATGATGTGGATTATGAGTATTGTATACTTGGCGCCCTGAGTGTGCTGGAAGCAGAATGCCAGCTTCCGGTATCTGCGGATGATTAGAGGAGGAAATACAGATGAGTGAAGTCAGGTTTCATGGCAGAGGGGGACAGGGGGTTGTAACCACATCCAAGATCCTTGCCAATGCATTTGTCAGAACAGGCCAGTTCGGTGCAAGTTTTCCCATGTTCGGTTTTGAGAGACGGGGCGCTCCTGTTACAGCATTTGGAAGATTTTCAGATAAACCTGTGCGGGAGAAAACCCAGATATACAATCCTGATATCCTGGTTGTCATGGATCCCACCCAGAGGGATTCACAGGCTGTGTTCCAGGGGCTGCTGCCGGGTGGAATGATGCTTTTAAATGATTCTGATATGACGCCTGTTACCCATGAAAATCTCAAGAGAGTGGCAATTATTGATGCCAATAAAATTGCTCTTGAGGAAATCGGCCTTGCCATACCCAATACCGTTATTGTGGGGGCTTTTGCAAAAATGTCGGGACTGCTGGATGTTGAACCATGCTGCGAGGCGCTGGAAGATTATTTTTCGGGAAAAAAGCTTGAGGCAAATGTGGTATGCGCAAAAAGAGGGTTTGATGAAGTGAAATTGTTTGATCTTTAATATCAAGGATCAATAAAGGGATAACTTTAATCGTAATAAAGGAGTTGTTATGCCTAGATGGGGAATGGTAATTGACGTAAAAAGGTGTATTGCCTGCTGGGGATGCACCATAGCATGTAAAGAGGAACATTTTCTTCCTCCCGGTGTATTCTTTAACAGGGTGCTTATTGGAGAAACCGGGAAATTTCCGTCATCCAGCAAATTGATCTATCCTGTTTTATGCAACCATTGTACGGACGCTGCATGTGTGGAAGCATGCCCGACAGGCGCTACCTATGTAAGGGAAGACGGAATCGTTGCTGTTGATGATGACAAGTGTGTGGGATGCAGGGCATGCCTTGTAAGCTGTCCGTATCAGCAGAGAACCTATTATGATGAAGAGGTGAAAAACAAGGAATATTTTCCCGGGCAGGGCAAGACGGAAATGGAACTGCTCGGAGAAAAATTATATCCGTTCAAGGTGGGAACTGTTATCAAATGCAATTTCTGCGCTGAAAGAATTGATGAGGGCATGAAAAAGGGTCTTGTTCCTGGCAAGGATGATGATGCAACTCCGGCCTGCGTCAATATATGTCCTGTGGGGGCAAGGGTTTTTGGCGACCTGGATGATCCTGACAGTGAGATCAACCGTCTGATCATGGAGAAAAAGGGCAAACAGCTTCGAAAAGAATTTGGCACTGAACCGGCAGTCTATTACATAGATTAATAAAACAGGGGGAAAAATGACCTATAAAACAGATGAAATTTGGGAAGATAAATGGGTAAATACCACCTGTGGCGTATGTTATTGCGGCTGTGCCGCAAGGGTCAGGGTGGTCAATGGTGTCCCGGTGAAAATCGAGGGAATCAAGGAAAGCACCATGGGAGGCGTTGGAGCCGGCCTTTGCGGAAAAGGGGTAGCAGGCCTTATGTATTACCATGATCCCAACAGGATCAAAAAACCTCTGCGCAGGACAAATCCTGAAAAGGGTATAGGGGTTGATCCCAAGTGGAAGGAAATTGAATGGGAAGAAGCTCTGGATGAAATTGCCACCCGCATGAAAAAAATCATGGAAGACGACCCTAACAAGATTCTTTTCACAAATCAGACCATGAGGGCAAGTGACGGGCCTCATAATCATCCATATTTTTATGCCCAGGCATTTGGTGTGAAAAACAATGGTAATTTCATAATCGGCGGCGGAAGTCTGCATTGCGGTAATGCAGCCCATATGCTGGGCGGACTGATTCACGGTGCATGGTCCATTGCACCTGACTGGCGTTACACCAATTATGTGCTCAAGTGGGGATCAAGCAAGGGTACCGGTTCCGGCCATTCTGCCATGACAAATGCAAGATTGAGAGCCGATGCCATAAGAAGAGGCTGCCGTGAGGTTGTTTTTGATCCAATGGGCAATTTTGCAGGGGGCAAGGCAACTGAATGGGTTGCTATTCTGCCTGGAACTGATACTGCTGTTGGACTTGCAATTGCCAACTATATCCTGAATACCCGTGGTGAAATTGATGAGCTGTACCTGAAAGCCAAGACAAATTTTGTATTTCTTATCAGGGAAGACGGAACCTTCATCCGTGATGAGAAAAGTGACAAACCCCTTGTCTTTGACAGCAAGGAAGGCAAAATAAAGGAATTTGACGATAAATCCATTGCATATGAAGATTTTGCCCTTTATGGGGAATATGAATACAAGGGGGAAAAAGTAAGGCCGTGCTTTGAAGCTTTGAAAGAACATCTTAAACAATTCACCCCTGAATGGGCTTCTGAAATATCAACTGTTCCTGTGGGAACCATACTCAAGGTTGCCAATGACTGGGTGGACAATGCCCAGATAGGCTCCACAATAACAATTGAGGGTAAAACATTTCCGTACAGACCTGTGTCTTCAGTTACTTTCCGCGGAGCCCAGGGACATTCCAACGGAATTCATCAGGTTGCGGCAATTGATCTTATCAGCCAGCTTGTGGGTGCGGAAGATGTGCCCGGCGGCACCATGGGGTGGCCTTCCAAGAGAAGGAAATACCCCGGCGGCCAGTATGAGCGTATGCCCAGAATCGGCAAGGACGGTGTTCTGATTCCTGCTGTATTTTATTCACATGATCCCTGGCCTGTTCACACCCCGAAGGTTCCGTGTACCAATAACGGTTGTGTTGACTTCTGGACTCATTCCACTCTTTCTCATATTCCTTATGTAAAGGAACGTGATTATATCCATGAGAAATTCGGAATGAAGGCAAAGCCTGAAATGATCTTTGGCATCTCAGCCAATTTCATTATCAGTAATTCAGACTGGGATGCAGCCATTGAAAACTTCAAGGATTGTTTTGTTGTTCAGAATGACCTTTGGATCAATGAAACTGATCAGGCCATAGGCGATATCATTCTGCCTGATGTATCCTATCTTGAAAAGGACTGCTGGTCTTCTGAAATTGATGCTTTCTTCTTTTCAGGGTCTCCTTCAAATGAGGACTGGTATGTACATATGCAGCAGCCCGTTGCCAAACCCATTGGTGAATCAAGATTCTTCATGGATGTTTATATAGACATAGCCAACAGGGTTGGAGTACTTGACAAATTCAACGAAAGCCTGAACCAGTATTATGGTGTTACCGATGAAGAGCTCAAGATTAAACCCGGCGAAGTCCTGACCTGGAAGGAAATCGGTGAAAGATTCATGAAATGGGTTTATGGAGATGATAAGGAAAAGGTTGAGGAAAAAGGTTATGCAACCTGGCATAAACCCATTGAGGATGTTTACTGGAGATGGAATACAGAATCAAGGTGTCCTGTTTATATGGAATTTCTGATTCATGACAGAAGGGCTGTGGAAAAGATCATAGAAGAAACCGGTTTTGAGCTGGAGCTTGACCTTGATCAATACTGCCCGCTGCCAAGCTGGTTTGTGCCGACATCCTACAAGGAACTGGATGATGAATACGACCTTCTTGCCTTTTCCTACAGGGATATTCTCCACACCAACAATACCACTTTCCAGAACCCGTATGTTGATGAAGTTTCCAAGATGTGCCCCTATACATTCACCATTACTTTGAACACTGACCTTGCAAAGGAAAGGGGAATGAAGGACGGGGATATAATCTGGCTTGAAAATAAATACGGTGTCAAGGAGAACGGTATTGTAAAAACCATGGAAGCACAGAGCCCCAGGGTTGTGGGTATAGCAGGCCAGGGAGGATTATGGGCTGACGGACGTCCGATTGCCAGGGGCAAGGGATCAAATTTCTGCAAGCTTCTCCCTGCATATCTGAGACATTTTGATCCGATTACAGGAAATATTGAAACCTCGGTTGCGGTTAAGATATATAAAGACAAAGAGTAAAGGAGGGATATAAAATGAGCGATAAAACCCATGAACTGATTCAAACCATGTTTCCTCCTGACGGCAGCGGAATCATGCCCTATGAATGGATGATAAATCCAACCCGCCAGAGGCAGTGGATAGACAACCAGGGCATATTTCTCTGGCTTGCCTTCTTTTTTTCCGAGATCGGGGCCGGCCTTTATTTTGTTTCGCTTTTTTATGAATACAAGGCAGGCCTTATTCTGGGGTGGCTGCTCACCCTGGTGCTTGGGGGTATTATTCACATTTTTTATCTTGGCAATCCCTTAAGGGCATGGAGAATGCTGATGAAACCCAATACTTCTGAATTGTCCAGAGGTATATGGGTTATCATGATATTTGCTGTGCTCGGTTTTTTGCAGATTATAACAGCCGGGGGCTTTAATATAGTATTCAACTGCATCATGGGAATTTTATGCCTTCTTATCATTTCCCACGGCTTTGCCACCATGAATGTGATAAGGGCTCTGCCTGCATGGAGTTCCAATATGGTGCTTCCCCTGTCAATAATTTCAGGTATATGGATGGGCCAGCAGATTCTGCAGTTTATTTTTGCAGCTTTTGGCCCGGCCGGAGTTGCAGCTGGATTGGAAGTCTGGGCCGAGGCCTTTTTCTTTGCCTATGCTCTTTGTATCCTTTTATATGTATGGGGCACATGGCATAGTGATGAAATGGGAAAACAGTCCATTGTAATGATGGCAGGTGAGGAATTGTCGAAAATTTCATATATAGGGGTTGGAGGGCTTGCAATTGTTCTGCCGCTGATTCTTATTCTCATCATGTGGGGGGGCAGTGCAAATGCTTTTCTGATTTTTGTAAGGCTTGTCAGTGTTGTTGCAGGTGACCTTGCTGTGCGGTATGTGATAATGAAAAGTGCTGTTTACAGGCCTCTTATTTAACAATTCTATTTTTCTG
>CAYUOB010000014.1:0-34301 GCA_964446145.1 uncultured Desulfobacula sp. | reverse complement strand
CTTGCGGTTAAATTAATATTGGCATGAACAGGGCATGGCCTTTGATTACCGTGGTGGGTGGTCTGGACTGGGTGCCAAGTGCCTGACGCAGAAAATGGAAAACAACCACAAGACGCGTAAACGGAGTCATTAAAATCAATATGGCTGGAGCCAGTGTCAGTACAGTAAGAAGAGCAATGATCTCAAGAACAACTGCAACCTGGTCAGGGGTTTTTGCATCAGCAACATTCAATTGCAAAGAAGGGATCGGAAAGGTAACAGCATGTGCGGCAGAAACCGTACAGATCATGACAAAAACAAAAATACATACTGTTTTAATCTTCATTGTTTTTCTCCGCACCCGTTTTCTGTGCCATACAGGGATGATTTTCCAAGTTTCTCAGCCAGAAAATCCCTGAATCCTGAGTTTTTTTTCAGGCCTGGTTCGGTAAAATCCATATCAGTATCAATTGATGATATTTTTGAAATACTGGCAGGGGTGACTCCTATCAGAATTTTATCACCAAGAACATCCACCAGTACAAGTTTTTCCTTTGGAGACAGATGATGGACACACAAAACCCTGATAAAATTTTTCCCTGCCTTTGCCCCGCGGACACCTGAAAATTTTTTTATCAGATAAAAGCCAAAAACCAGCACAGCAAGAACCAGTGCAAGCATGGCCGAGGTCCTGGCAAAGGCAGCCCAGATATCAGCAGAAGCGTTCATTCTTCTGAAGCCAGCGATTTAACCCTGTCAATGGGTGTGATGACATCTGTCAGCCTGACGCCGAATTTTTCATTGACAACAACCACTTCTCCCCTGGCGATCAGTTTTCTGTTTATATATACTTCCAGAGGTTCTCCGGCAAGTTTGTTCAGCTCGATAATGGAACCCTGCCCAAGCTGGAGAAGATCATTGACAAGCATTTTTGTTTTGCCAAGCTCCACGGAAAGCTCAAGGGGAATATCAAGAATAAAATCAAGTTCCCTTTCGCCGTGTTCCTCAATCTCTTCTGCACTGGTATCCTCTTGGGTGTTTTCATTTTCTTCAGCCATGATTTCATTCCCTGCAATCTGTTGTTATTTTATCTTTAACCTGAAACGCCTGAAATCCCCTTTGTACTCCTATATATCCGGTGAGTTTTTTCAGGCCGTCCACATAACATGTAATTGGATCTCCTGCATCATTATCAAGCTGGATTACATCTCCCTTCTGCATGTAGATCAGCCTTTCTCCGGTAATCTCAGTCTTGCCCAACTGAATTTTAACTGTTACTTCCGATTCAAGGATTACTTCCCTTATGCGCCTGCGCCAGTTTGTATCTATTTCTTCTGCCTCGGTCTGAACGCCTGACGACAATTTGTTTCTCATGGGTTCAATCATGGAATAGGGATAACACACCACAAGGTTTCCTGCTGATTGTTCAAGTTCAATTTCAAATCTTGTGACAATGACAAGATCAGTGGGCAGAACAATTGCTGTAAACTGAGGGTTCATCTCCGAGCGGATCAGAAATGTCTTCACAGGCTCAATGGGAGCCCAGGAAGCTTCTATATTCTTAAGAACCGCCACCACAGCCTTTTTGATCATTACCTCTTCAATGGTAGTAAATTCACGACCTTCAACCCTGGCCTTTCCAAGTGCCTCTCCTCCGAAAAATGTATCAATCAGGTTGTATACAAGCTGGCTTTCAAGCACAACAAGCCCATGCCCCCTTAAAGGCTCCATTCTGAAAACATGCAGGCTTGTGGGCACGGGAAGGCTTCGCACAAATTCAGAAAATTTCAATGTATCAAAGGGGTTGGCACTTACATCCACATTTGTCTGAAGAAGCGAAGATAAAGTTGCACGGAATTCCCTTGAAAGTCTTTCATTAATGACGTCAAAGGTGGGCATTCTTGCCCTGACAACCTTATCCTGGCTGGTGAAATCATAGGTAACTATGCCCTCCACCGGTTCGTCCGGCGGCAGAGCCTCGGTTTCAGTTTCCACCTCACCTGAATCAAGCCCGTCAAGCAGGCTGTCAACTTCGTCCTGTGATAATATTTCACTCATAATATGTTCACTGCATTATAAAAGATGTAAAATAAACATTTCTTACCACGGGTTTCGGAAAAAGGGCATTGATCTGTCCTATCAGGTCATATTTAAAAAGAAGTTTACCCTCAGAACTCCTTAACTCAAGCCAGGCCATTTTCTTTGCCTGGGTTTCAACTATATTTCTGATTTTATCTTCCATTGCAACAATCTGCCTTCTGTATCTTTCATCTGTAAGCTCCAAAGACAGCGTCATGGTCAGATGCGGCATCAGGGACCCTGACTTGAGGCTGATACGTTCAAAGGGTGCAAGATCGACAATATCCTTGAAAACAGGTTTTAAATTTCTGGTTTCCAATGTTTTATCCTGGTTCTGTACCGCGTTTTTCTGATCAGAGGTCTTTTGTTCTGCCTGTGTGTCCTGCCCTTTTGAAAAAAACATGAATGCCGCAATGACAATACAGATTATCAGGACAAGCACGGCACCGGCAATGATAACAGCTTTTCTGGATCCAAGAATCTTTTTGATAAATCCTTTTTTCCGTGTCTGTGGATTTTCAGGTATAGACTTATTGTCCGGTTCGTCTCCTGAATTTTGCGGCTCTTCCGCTGTTTTGTTTTCAGTGTCTTCCACTTCTTCCAAAATATCTTCGTCCAAACCAACTCCTGAGATTAAAAAAGGTTTTAATATTATCCATGCCCGGATAAAAAGCAATCACTGTGCCAGAAGGCCGGCATTTCTGATATAATTCAACAAAGGCAGGATTCATCCTGCTGAAATAAGTATAAAGACAGTATATAAAATTTGCAAAGTTTTTTCATGCACAGAACCGTCTTAGGCCGGGAGCATGAAAAACAATGGAAGGCAGGATAAAAAAATGGCAGAAATATCACACAGTGTCATAAAAATGACAGCAGAAAACCCGTGCCCGGATTTTCTGCTGCACGAAAAGGACTATAAAAAATAATTTATCGTTTCATCTGAATTACAGTCTGCATCATATCATCAATGGTCGTCACTGTTTTGGAATTTGCCTGAAATCCCCGCTGATTGGTGATAAGGGAAACAAACTCCTCGGAAATATCCACATTGGACATTTCAAGAGAATTGGGAGCCAGAGTTCCAAGGCCGTTTTCGCCGGGCTTGTTTGTGATTGCTCCGCCACTTGCACGGGTTTCCCGGAAAAGATTGCCTCCTTCATTGGAAAGCCCGTAGTTGTTTAAAAATTTTGCAAGCCCCACCCTGAACAGCGGAATCAGCTGACCATTGGAGTAGACCCCTGTCAGAATACCGTCTGATGCGACGTCAACCCCCTGAAGGTCTCCGGCTGCATACCCGTCAGCATCCTGAAAAACTGTTGATGACGATTTGGAATACTGGGTTGTGGACAAGGAATCATTAACAAAATTGGTACCGTCATATTTTGTGCCGAAATTAAGTTTAATATCTGTTTCCGTGCTTCCGAATTCACCACCCAGAAAATCTGTTGTAAACTCGTAATACCCGGTTTTTTTAATATCGTCCTTTGAAATTTCAGTCCATGCGGTTGATCCTTTAATGTCAAATGATATTGCACTGCGGTCATTATACGGATGCGTACTTGATCCGTATTTTAAAGGATTGGTAAAGGAAAATACAATATCTTCCTTGTCTGTTTCATTGCCTGAACCGTCAAGATCAATCACAGCCCTGGTCTGATCCCCTTTCAAAGTAGCATTTGCATATTCCTTGGGAACCCTGTTGGGATTTGCAGAAAATCTTAAACTATTGGTATGGGCAAGCGTTCCACCTCCAGCCGTTACATTGAACTCAAGGTCATTCACATTATCATAGTCAAAATCAATGCTAATTCCGGTTGTATATGATCCGTTTGTCGCAATGACTGCATTGGGGTATTCAAGGGGCGGGGACGGATCAATCTGAAAAGCAATGGTCTGTCCGCTTACCGTGGTAAGGGTTGAACCGAATGAGTATCTTATTACGCTTGAATTTGCAGTATTGGTTGTTTCCCATATCTGCAACTGAACCTGGGTATTTGAACTTGCAGAAGTGACTATTGCAAGCCCTGTGCTTCCTCCTCCTGCACTGGCGCCCCAGGAAGCCCCGTTCCAGTTGAGGGTTATTGTGGTTGCAACCCCTGCTGTGGTGGCTGTTGCCATTGCACCCTGACCTTCACCTGTGGGTGCGGAAATAATACTCAGGACAGGGTCGTTGGTTGGTGAAAATGTAAATGTTTCATTAACAAAATCAGCGTCCTTTAAAGGCATGTTCCAGTCCCATGCCCCAAGCCTTGTATCATAGATAAGGCTGATATCAGAAGCAACCATTGTCATGTCTTCAACATTTGCATAATTTATGCTTGTGGAACTTGTGTCAACACTGCCTGTGCTATTGGTTGAAACACCTGAAACAAGAGTACCTGCTGAATATGCAGAAGCAGGATTGCTCCAATACCATTTTTCCGCCTTGGGATTCCATATTATTCCAAGGTCTGATGCATCCTCGTCCATGACTCCAGGAGCATTGATTTCAAGCGTTGTGTTATCATTTGCAGTATCTCCTGAATAGGTAAGGCCCTCAATGCCCTGGGTATGAAGATCATTTTTATTATTAATGTCAAAACCTATGGAATCCGTTGCAACCGCGGGCTGGGCAAGCTTGATTTTAAGGTCAGGATCAACATCTGAAGCATCATCAGGGCTTAAAGTGAGATAGATATTCTGGTTATCAGAATAAACAATTTTTGCAGTGCCATAATTGTCAGGCAGATCTGCAGAAGTAATAAGCCCGTCCTTATTTACATCGGTAAATGCCCATGACGATCCGTCAAACTCAAGTTTGAACCCATACCCGTCCAGGGGCATGGCATCATAATCCACAATTTCATAATTAACATCATCAACCGTATTGACCCCGTTTGCCTTGAAATTACCGATACGGCCTGTGAATTTGCTCATTGTAAGATCAAGGATATCTCCTGAACTCTGGGAAAACTTAATGGTTCCCCTGGCAAGCAGTCCCTTTGAATCAGTGTTCTGCACAAGGTTTCTGTTATCCTCTTCAGGATTCATTGTCACAATGTATTCCCATTCAGTCCCTGATTTCTTGTCATAGAAAATGGAAATGTCATGGGTACTGCCAAGAGCATCATATGCCTTGATAACAGTCTGGTATTCATAGCTTCCCGAACCTATGTGGGTTGTTTCTCCTGAATCCCATACATTGGAAAGCACAACTGCCTTGGATGTGGCATCTGCATTAAGATTGGTTACTGCCGTAATTTTCTCGCTTTTTTTGGGCGGGCTTGTAAATTCAGCCAGAACAAGGTCTGTTATGGATCCCACATCCTCTCCGGTTTCATCGTCAAGGTTCCACCCCTGAACAATATATCCCTCGGGATTTACAAGGCGGCCTGACTTGTCAAAATAAAAATTGCCGGCACGTGTATAAAAAGTATTCTCTGAGTTATTCTGGCGCATGATAAAAAAACCGTCCCCGCCTATGGAGAGATCAGTTGTATTACCAGTGGATTCAAAAGAGCCCTGGTCAAAATTCTGGGCCACATCGCCAACGGCCATGCCACGCCCCATCTGTGCAGTGCCGGCACGGGTTGCAACATTTTCATACAGGGTATCTGCAAATGTTGTTCTTCCGCGTTTAAACCCCACGGTATTTAAATTGGCAATATTGTTTCCCACAACCTGCAAGGCATTACCCATATTTTTCAGCCCGCTGGTTCCGGTAAAAAGTGAACTTGATAATGACATAAGCCCTCTCCTATATATTAAAACTCAACAGGGACAATTCATATACAGAACAAATCCCCATATATCAATTAATCTGCGTAATTGATGACAACGGCACAAGCCTGCCATTGTTTTTCATCACAAGATACTGGTTGCCGTTTATATTTCTAATGCCTGACACAGTTCCCTGTACCGGAGTCTCTGCAAGCCCGGCACTGGTTTTCACTGTATAATAATACAGTCCGTCAGGCACTGAATATCCTGAATCAGATACACCATCCCATTGGATCTCATTATCCCCGCCCTTTGTGTTTTCTGCTGAGATATTAATTGTTCTGACAGGATTGTTGGAACTGTCATATATTGTCACGCTTACATCTTCGCGTTTATCAAGATGAAATTGAAGGTCAGATCCTGAAACAGCCCCGTCCTCAACAAGAACCACAGGTGCATTGGAAGAAATTGTTCTGCCAAGGTAGGTCAGTGCAGATTCGGTTGACTGGGCGTTTGACCCACTCTGGCTGTTCATGACAGCCTTGAGTGAATCAGGGTCAAGCAAAGCGCCGTTAACAAGCAGATATGGTTTGTCATTATGATAACTTACCCCGTCCACTTTTCCAGTGACAACGGAGGGTACCTGAACAAATCCATGTCCTGTATTGGCCATTACAATATATTTATATGACCCATTATCAACTTTTCTGCCGTCCTTGTCCTTTCCATCCCAGGAAATGGTATGGGAACCCTTATCCTGCTGGCCTGCATAAATGGTTCTGATATTTTTCCCGTTTGAATCTGTTATTGAAATCATGATATCAGCAGGAGCATCAAGGTTATAGAATCCGCCTGAAATTTTACCGTCTTCGACACTCATTGTATCCACCACCCCGGACACCTGTCTGCCGATATAATCAAGTGCATCTCCTCCTGATTTGTCTGTAAAGCTTTTGGTAAAGCTTGTCATGGAATCATTCAGGTTGATCAGCTGTTCAAGCTGAGAAAACTGGGCAAGCTGTGCTGAAAAATCAGACCCGTCCATGGGGTTCAAAGGGTCCTGATATTTAAGTTCTGCAACCAGCATGGTAAGGAATGCATCTCTGCCAAGGGCATCTTCTTTGTCAGCCTTTTCCTTTTCATTTGAATGATAGGAGCTTGCAATTTTATCAAGCGATGCATTTCCCGTAGATGTTACGCTCATAATTTTCTCCTGATTCACGCCACAAAATGGAGTGAGCCATCCTTGTTCAGCAATTCAGCCACTAATGACGGATCTATTCCATCTGCATTTTCAACAGAGTTTAATTTCCCCCTGAATGAACGCTGGTTTGAAAAATTATTCCCCTGGCTTCCGGTGTCTGCTGAGAATTGTCTGAAACTGCTGTTCATATCAACATCAAAGCGTTCAAGATTCACTCCTGAATTGGACAGCAACGTTTTAATCTCATGAATACCGGAAGACAAAATTTCCTTTGCTGCATGGTTGTCCGTCATTATATTGACCTTAAGATTACCATTACTATGATCAAGAGTCATGACAAGCCGTCCCAGTTCAGGCGGTTTAAGCTGAATTTTCAAAACATTTTCACCCTGGTTTACGGCCCTGACAATACTTTTTCCCACCTGACGGGTTATATGGGCAGGTAAATTTTTAAAGCCTGCCCCTGGTTTTGCAATATTCAGGGAATGGGATTTTACCCCCCCTGTCCTGATACCGGAATCTGCTGCTGTATCATGTAAAGATTCCAGGGAATTTTTTCCTGCCTTATTATGTATAAATTCTCTGATGCCCTTTTTTGAATCAAGGTCTTTAACCCTGTTTTCAGGCAAAAGCTCATGCATCCTGTCCAGGGTTTTGCCGAATTTCTCTTCTGCTGCCTTGTCCATCCCCTTTTTCAAACCATGGGTCTGGGGTTTGGCGCTGTTTTTATCTGCACCAGAGGGCATCAGAACTGATTGAAGATCATTGCCACTGTTTTCAGCAGAAAATCTGAATGTTTCAGGTTCAGATGAATCAGCGTCCATTTTAAGGTTAGTGAACAGATCCCGAAGTATTTTCTCCGGGTCATGTTCCCTGGACATTGATATATTTTCAGGCAAACCATTATGGGGTCTGCGGCCTGGTGATGATAGTCTTGAACGCAGTTTCTCAAGATCAGCTATAAGTTCACTCAAAGTAAGCGCAGATGATTTATCTGCTGTACGCTCAATGCCCATCTGTTCCATGACCAGATTAAAATTGGCATCGCTTTTTTTTGTGGTGTATTGATTTCCGGACAAAAAGCAGGTTTTCTGAAGGTCATTTAATTCCTCAATAAGTGCATCAAGATTTACCCCTTTTGTATCCTGCAAAGAACCTGATATAATGTCATTTATCCTGTCATCCGGAATCCCAAGGGAAATGAAAATTGAGTGCAGAAAAGCCATGGAAGAAGGGTCAAGCATTGTTTCATTTTTTAATTTCAATTGTGAGTCAGGTTCAAACTCGAGCTGCTGTGCCTTGTCAAAAAATTTATCCATGGTAAGGCTGTTATTGTCCAGATATTCGGAAAGAAAATCCATGAGCTCGTCAATATCATTCTGATCAAAACCTGCTTTTGCAAGAATTTTTCTTAATGCATCCAGCCCTCCGGCATCTATGGAAATATTGTTCAGACTGCCGCCTGAAAGATTTAAAAAGAATTTTTTAAGGGAGGATAAAAGTTCCTGGCCTTTTTGTTCATCCATTTTTTCAGTCATGGAGCTCATTGAATTGTCAGAAGGCTGTGCTGGCCCGGCACCATGTTTTGCTTTAAGACCCGGTTTTCCAAGAGTTTTATCAAGCGTGTCGGCAAAACCGGACGGCCCTGAAGGACAAGTATATGCCACAACCTGTTCCGGTATCCCCTGTTGTACAATGCCAAGAAAGGCACTATTTGCATTTGCAAGCATAAAATCCATAAAACACCTGTTAGTATTTCAAGTTGCAATACTAAACAGCAATGATCATGCCACAAATAAAACTATAATAATATATGCTGTTAAATCAATATATTACGCCAACGGCACAAAAAGATGCCGGCTCAGAGAATCTATGTTTTTCTGGAAGATATTTCCCTGCCGGAACAGGGTCATGGGAAAATATTACCGGACAGAATCACCTGCGTTTGAATGCAAGGCGTTCACTGATTCTGGCCGCCTTTGCACTGTCCACATATGAAAGGATCTGTGATGCTGAAGATTCACGCATTTTTGAAAATATTTCCTGGGCGACATTGATATCCATCTTATCAACTATTCTGGCGGCATTTTTGGGTTTCATGCCGGCATACATTTTAACCAGACGGTTTATCTTAGCATTATATGCGGCCTGTTTTTCCTGTTCTTTTCTGGATTTGGCTTTATTCAGAAGGGCCAGATCAGACTCAATCTGTTTTTTCAATGCCTTGAGGTCTGCAAGCTTTTCATCAAGCTGTTCCTCATAGGCTTCAAGATCTTTTTTCTGCAGGGCAAGCTCTTTGCTTTTCTTTTCAATCATATTCCTTTTTTCTTCAAGGCCCCTTAATACAACCTTGGCAGGATCCGGGCATTCAGGGCAGGGCGGACAGGGATTTTCCTTCTTTGTTTTGTCTTTTTTTTTCTGTTCACCGGCATCAGACCCATTTTTGTTTTTATCACCGGCAAAGGCCTTTGCAGGGGCAAGGGGCAAAATACATGTTTTATTATGGATCAGGCACGGTACTGCCACGGCAATGCCCAGAACAACCAGAATACATATGATTTTTCTATGATTTTTCATTTGATAATGCCCTTGCCGTTTTTAAAGATGAAATCTCATCAAGTTCCTTTTGTTCAGCTTTTATAATCTCCTGAACATATCTGTCCCGCTGTTTTTCACGGTACAGATCCATAACTTTTTTATCCACACTTTTCTGTTTCAATTCCACTATTTTTTCATCAAGCACCCGGGTTAAGTCCATTTTTTCCGATTCTGCTTCTTCAAGGCCGGATTCCACAGCCCAGATATATTGACAAAAAGCCCTGAACTCCGAAGCTGACACCCCGTCCAGCACAGCATTTTCCATTTTATTTCCCTGGGCCTCATATTCGGCTTTCAAACCCATAATCTTATTTTCACAATTTTTAAGATTCATATGCGCCCGGGCAGTCTCCTGCTGTGCCAACCGCTCCAGATATCTGCGGTATTTCAGAACAGGTTCCAGTCTGAACTCAAATTTTTTCATTTCCAGCCTCTATTTTTCTTCCCGGACACTGAGGGCCTGTTTCAGTTTTTCCAGGCTTGAACCAAGATCCACCTTTGCATCCATATCCTGACGCAAAAACCGGGTAATACCGGGCATCAAACGCTTTGCTTCATCCACGGCAGGGTCTGATCCGTCTATATATGCACCGATTGTGATCATATCTTCAGCATTTCTGTAGGCTGACATAATATTCACGGCACGGCTTCTCAAGGCCATATGCTCTTTTGTGCTTACATCCCGCATCACCCTTGAAACACTTGCAAGCACATCAATGGCAGGGTAATGGCCCTGGTTTGCAAGCTCCCTTGACAGAACAATATGCCCGTCAACAATGGATCTTACAGTATCACCAACAGGATCATTCAAATCATCGCCTTCAACCAGAACCGTATATATGCCGGTGATTGATCCTGCATTTTCCACATTGCCTGCACGTTCAAGCAGAACAGGAATCTGTACAAAAAAAGAAGGGGTATACCCCCTGGATGTGGGTGGTTCTCCTGCTGCAAGGCCCACATCCCTTGAAGACATGGCAAATCTCGTAATTGAATCCATCATGAGCAGGACATCTTTACCCTGATCCCTGAAATATTCAGCAATGGTTGTGGCAAGATATGCTCCTCTTATTCTCACAAGCGGCGGAGAATCAGAGGTTGCAGCGACCACGACCGCCCTTTCAAGGCCCTGGTCACCAAGAATATTTTCAATGAAATCCTTTACCTCCCTGCCTCTTTCTCCTATTAACCCGATAACAACAACATCTGCACGGGTATGTTTTGTCATCATACCCATCAGAACACTTTTTCCCACCCCGGACCCTGCCATTATAGCCATTCTCTGGCCTTTTCCAAGTGTGACCATACTATTGATGGCTGCCACACCAACATCAAGGGGCTCTTTGATGGGCTGTCTCAACATAGGGCCTATTGGCTTTCCATACAGGTTATAGGAAAGATCTGACTCAATCGGGCCTCTGCCGTCTATGGGATTGCCCATGCCGTCAATCACCCTGCCAAGCATTGAATCGGACACACCTATCATCTGGGCAGAAGCAACCGGAACGACTTTTGAGCCAGGGCTGATCCCCCGTATATCGCCATAAGGCATGAAAAGGGCTTCTTCCTTTTTGAACCCAACAACCTCAGCCATAATTTTTTCACCCTGGTCATTGACAATGCTGCACAGGCTGCCTATACCAAGTCCCAGACTGTCTCCCTGTGCAATCAGGCCCACAACCTGACTGATTTTCCCAACAGGCCTTATAAGGGTACAATTTTCCACAGCCTGTTCATATTTAAGGAAGTCAATTTGTTTGATTTCATCCACCTTCATTTTTTGCCCGCGGTTTTCATGGCATTGAAAATAGCTTCAAGCCGTTCATTCGGATCTGCGGAAATATGTGCACAGGCTGTCTCAATTCTGCATGCCCCGCGTTTGACCGAAGAATCGGATCTGATGGACACATTGGTCAATGAATTGATTTTCTCAAAAAATTCATCCTTCACCATTTCAATATAATCATAGTCCTCAACAGAAACACTTAAAACGATTTCTTCAGGATCAACAAGATGTTTCAAGGCTTCTAAGATCATATTTTTCACAATTTCATCATCAATTTCAAGCTTTGCCAGCACAGCTTTTTCAGCAATCTGCATTATAAGGCTGATTATCTTATCTTCATAATTATCAACCAGAAAATCCAGAGTCTGATCAGCGGTTTTCAAAGTTTCTTCAAGTGAAGAGATAATTTGATCCGCCTGTTGTTTTGCCTGATTTTCTCCCTGCTCAACTCCCTTTGCGAAACCTTGTTCATGGCCTTCTTTGTTCCCCTGTTCAAACCCTTTTTCATATCCCTCTTTTCTGCCCTGCTCAAACCCTTTTTCATGTCCTTTTTTTCTGCCCTGGTCAAGCCCTTCTGCAAAACCCTGTTCATAGCCCTTTTCAAACCCTTTTTTTTCCTGAATATCCACAGGGTCTGATATTGCTTCCGGGCCTGAACCGTCATCAGTACCCCCGGCAGGATTTTCATTCTCACCCCGGTTTAAGGAACCGGATGAAGGAGCCGGCTTAACCAAAGGTGTAAAAACAATCTTTTCCTCCTGTTTTATGACATCATAAACAGCCTTGAATTCATAATCTTCCTGCCCTGCAAACTCCTCTTTCTCAAATAAAAGCTTAAACCTGTCAAAATCAGGATCCTGATCCTCATTGCGCACGAAAACTTCATCTTCAAAATTTTCCAGGGAATTGACAGAAAGCTGCCTGAATTCCTGTGTATCACCATCAGACAAGGACATCATCTTTTCCTTTACCAAGAGTTATGGTACCATCGGCTTCAAGTTCCTTTGCAGCACGCACAACTGCCTGCTGAGCTTCCTCAACCTCTGCCAGACGCACAGGCCCCATGGCCTCCAGGTCATCTTTAAGCATTTCACCCGCTCTCTGGGACAGGTTGGAGAAAATCTTTTCTTTCATTTCATCTGTAGCAGTCTTGAGAGCATAGGTCAGCTGCTGGCTTTCAACCTTCTTGAGGATTTCTCTCATTGCCATGTCGTCAATATTTGTCAGATCTTCAAAAACAAACATCAGGTTACGGATATCATTGGCCATTTCAGGATTATCCTCTTCCACAAACTCCATAACCAGATCTTCGGTTGTTTTATCAACTCCGTTAATAATATCAACAAGAACCTGAAGGCCGCCTGCTTTGCCGCCCGGGCCGACTGCTCCTGACAATTCCATTTTAAGGGCCCTGTCAACCTCCCTGACAACATCTTCTGAAATCTGGCCCAGTTTGGCAATCCTCATGGCAACATCACCCTTCAGGTCATCTGGAAGGCTCATTAATATATCAGCAGAAATCTCAGAAGGCATGTGGGCAAGGATCATTGCAATGGTCTGGGGATGTTCCCCCACCACATAGCCTGCAAGGGTGCTTACATTAACATTTCTGCTCCAGATAAAGGGTTTGTCCTGTTTCTTTTTCTCAAGATCCTCAAGAATTGCTGAAGCCTGTTTATCATCCAAAGTCTTTTGAACAACATTTTTGATGAAAGAATCGCTTTCCACTATCATTTTGGATTCGCCTTCAAATTTTTCCACAAAATCCTGTGAAACTTCCTTAAGCATTTCAGGCGTAATATGATCAATCAAAGACATTTCAAAGGCGATTTCACTTATCTCCTGCTCATTCATTTTTTCAAAGGCCCTGGCAGTATAGTCCTCACCCATGGCCATCAAAAAAACAGCAGCCTTCTGAGGGCCGGGCATGGGCTTGGTTTTTTCAGTATCTTTTCCAGGCATTATTCTTCTTCCTCCTTTGTTTCACTTACCCAGCCCTTAAGGATATTGACGGCTTTGTTAAGGTCTTTGTTGGCATAATATTTTGCCTTTTCATTTACAGGCAGATTGGCAATATAGGCAGCCCTTTCCGCTGCAGACATTTTCTTGAGAAAATCCTGCTTCTGGTCTTCTGTCATAAGGTCCAGGTATTCTCTTTGCTGTTCAGCATCCATCTCAATGAACTTGGGAGCCTTTTCCTCCTCCTCAAGCAGAGCCATTTCCTCATCAGGTGCAGGAAGAGCTTCCTGGTCAACCGTTGTTTTAATATCCCTGACTGTCTTGATCACAGGCCTGATCACAAAAAGAAACAGCAAAAGCACCAGAATCAGATTGGCAATGGTCCGCCCGTATTCCTTCTGAACGGCTTTCCACCCTGTGACAGAAGGCTGGGACTTGATTTCGGCAATGGAGGCAAACGGAAAACACTCCATGGAAACCTGATCGTTTCTGGATTCATTATAGCCCATTGCCTTGATTACAATATCCTGAAACTGTTTCATTTCCTCTGAAGTTCTGGGAACATAAACCCGTTTTTTATTTCCGTTTTCATCTGTTTTATATTCATATTTACCATCAATAACTGCGGCCACAGAAAGCCTTGTCAGCACTGCCATGGGTTTGTGAACCTCACGAACCCGCTTACTTATTTCATAATTATATGTATCATCTGTTTTATCAACCTGTCTGGTATTATTATTTGTACCAGGGCCATTCTTACCGACAATCGGATTAACCGTGGAAGGAATTGGCGTCTGCTGTGCGGCATTTGTGATCTTTTCAGAACGGTTCTTACGGCTCCTTATAAATTCTCCTCCCCTCTCAAAAGGGTCATAGATTTCCTCATTCATGTCATCTTTGGAGAAATCCATTTCAGAGGTCACACGCACAATGGCCTTATCCTTGCCCACAATTCTCTCCAGCATCGTCTGAATACGTTTGGCAATATTCTCCTCAAACCTCACCTTGTACTGATACTGGGCATCGGCAAGGTTCCTTGCATCAATTTTTGCCTGTTCTGCTTCGGATTTACCTTCAAAAAGGATACGGCCTGCCGTATCAACAATGGTAATGGATTTAGGAGAAAGATCCTGAATGGAGCTTGCAACAAGATGAGCAATGGCTGTCACCTTTTCCCTGTCCAGTTCAGCTGTAAGCTCAAGCAATATGGAGGCTGAAGGTTTTTTCACCTCTTCCACAAAAACAGAATCCTTGGGCATTACAATCATAACCCTTGCGCTTTTGACTTCATCAAAGGCTGAAATAGTTCTGGCAAGTTCGCCCTGAATCGCCCGTTTTTTATTGATCTTCTGCACAAATTCCGTGGTTCCGAATTCAGTCTTGTCAAATATTTCAAATCCGACATGGCCTCCCCTTGGAATACCGTCCTTTGCCATGGAAAGCCTGACATCATAGACAACTGCTTCCGGAACAAAAATGGTGGTACCGTCTCCTGCAAGCCTGTAAGGAGTATTTGACTCCTTGAGTTTTTCAACAACCAGTGCTGCATCATCTCTGGAAAGTCCGGAATAAGCCACCTTGAACGTTGTCCTGTTTGCCCAGATAAACATTGTGGTAAATCCCGCCACAAGCACCATGGCAAACATTGCAAGGGCAATTTTACGGGACAGGGGAAGTTCTTTTAATGTGGTAATTATTTTTTCAATAACGGGATTCATGATGTTTTCCTGGCTGGCTTATACATTAAATATATACAATGCCCTGTCCTGAGCTTACACCTGCATGCGCATGATTTCATTATATGCATTCATTACCTTGTTTCTGACCTGGGCCAGAAGTTTCAGGGAAACCTCAGCCTTTTCAATTGCTATCATCCCTTCATGGATACCCATCTTGCCCTGAATCACCTGTTCAATGGAATCATCTGCTGTATTCTGCTTTGAATTCACATCGTTCACAGCAGCCTTGATTCGCTGAGCAAAGCCAGGGCTGCGGTCCTCAAGCATGTCCTGCACAGGCCTGGTATTCAGGTTTATCCTAGGGCTGTTACTGACAGAATTTATCATGATAATTTCTCCTGTTATTTACCGATTTCAAGGGCTTTTAAAATCATATCCTTTGTTGTGGAAAGAGCTGTTACACTTGCTTCATAGCTCCTTTTTGCCACAAGCATGTCAGCAATTTCAGTCAGATGGTCAACATTGGGCATTTTCACATATCCCGTTGCAGGATCAGCATCGGGGTGGGCAGGGTTATACACCAGCCTGAAATTTTCCTGGGATTCAATAATCTGATCCACCCTGACTCCATTGCCGTCATCCGGTTTTTTATCTGTATCAAATTCAATGGGGCTGATCTCAATACCGCTGGTTTCCCTGTTCCGGCGTTTCTTTTCAATGACACTTTTGAAAGAATCAATATCATCTGCTTTTAAAACAACCATCTTGCGTTTATAAGGGCCACCCTGTGCTGTGCGGGTTGTATCGACATTGGCAAGATTTTCAGCAATCACATTAAGTTTGGTGCGATGGGCTGAAAGTGCCGTGCCGCTTATTTTCAACGCATTAAAAAGATCCATTATTTACCTCCCTCATCAATGGCATAATTGAGTATCCTCATTTTTCTGAGCAGCATTTCCGTTGTTTCTCTGTATTTCACATTATTTTCCATTAAATTCATCATCTCAGTATCAATGTTCACCGAATCAAGATGGTAAATATCGACCTCCCTGCTGTCTTCCCCATTCATTGCAAAGGGCTGGCTGTCATTTGCAGCAAGATGCCTGGGATCTGTCTTGTCCAGATAATCCGGAGCCTTCTCTCCCATAGCCCTTTTAAGGGTTCTGTTGAAATCAAGATCAGAAGGTCTGTATCCTATGGTATCCATATTGGCTATATTGCCTGTGATAAGATTATGACGCCTTGCCGACACATCAAGCGCCCTTTCAATCATTTTTTCCGTATGGCCGAAAATTCTCGATTCTGTCATTTTCACCTCTTTCAGCCTGAATTTAAATCAGGCAGACAATTTTTATCTGAGTCATGCCAGAAAAGAATGCAAATTATATGCCGGAGATTAATTATCTGGATTCTTTATATTCGTTGAGTTTGTTGCGAAGCGTACGTACACTGATACCGAGGATCCTGGCAGCATGCGTCCGGTTACCGTCTGTTCTGTCAAGGGTTTTGAAAATCATTTTCTGTTCCATTTCCTTGAGAGAACCGGAATCAGTTTCAATAATATCATGGTCACGGGAGTGTTCAGGCGGGCAGGATTCAGTTCCTGAAATTTCGAGCATCAGATCCTCAGGCTTTATCATATCACCATCAGCAAGGAGAACCGCTCTGTGAATAATATTTTCAAGTTCCCTGACATTTCCCGGAAAATTATGGCGTTTCAGCATATCTGAAGCCTGATTTGTCAAGCCTTTGACATTACGGTCGTCAATTTTACAATATTTACGGACAAAAAAATCACACAGAACTTCGATATCCCCTTTTCTGTCCCTTAAAGGGGGAATAATCAAAGGAATTGTATTCAGGCGGTAAAAAAGGTCTTCCCTGAATTCGCCCTCTTCCACAGCTTTTTTTGCATCACGGTTGGTGGTTGCTATAACACGTACATTTACATCAACCGGGACGGTTCCTCCTACACGGTCAATAACCCGTTCCTGAAGTGCTCTCAATAACTTGGCCTGCAGATGAACCTGCATTTCCGTAATCTCATCAAGAAATAATGTACCGTTATGTGCCAGTTCAAATTTTCCTGTTTTCCTGGCAATCGCACCGGTGAAAGCCCCTTTTTCATGGCCGAACAATTCACTTTCAAGCAGATTTTCGGGCAAAGAAGCACAATTGACGGGAATAAAAGGCATTTGCTGCCTATTGCTTTTTTCATGAATGAACCTGGCAAATAATTCCTTGCCAGTTCCGCTTTCTCCCTGGATCAGGACAGAAGCACTTGAATCTGCAACACGGGAGGCAAGGTCAAGCAAACGCATAACTCCCCTGTCCCTGGTGATTATTTTCACTTTTTTCCTGCCATGCGACAAAGGAGCTGAATCCGGCAAAGCTTTGTTTTTTAAAAGTTCAAGCCCCCGTTTGACACAGAGTTCAACCTGGGTGAGGGTGACAGGTTTTATGAGATAATCAAGGGCTCCAAGCCTCATAAGATGCACAGCATGTTCAACAACAGGCTCTGAAGACAAAAGTATTGTCTGGCAGGAAAAGCCTGCTGAATCGACTTTTTCCAGAAATCCGGAAGCTGAAAATCCAGGGGTTGACAGATCAGCAATAACAATATCCGGTTTTTTATCAGACACAAGCGGCACAATATCCGACCCGTCCGGCACTGCATCCACCAAAAATCCTGAATTTTCAAAAAACCGGACATATTCCATTCTCTCCTTGAAAGCTTCAACTATAATGAGAATTCTATGTCCTGACATAAGTTATAGGTCTGCTATGAAGCCTCCTTTAAGATTTTTTCACGGCCTGTGCCAGATCAAGTGTATTCAGCCTCTGCTGTGCCAGTCTTGCCCAGATGGAATCATATGACTCAGCCACCTGTCTGAAAGCCTTTTTTGCCTCCATAATTATATTGCCCTTCTGGTAGGCGTCTCCAAGAAGAAAACCAAGATTCGCCTTTTTCTGTTCTGATCCGGCAAAATTCAATGCCTTGGAAAATGCATCTGCCGCTTTTATATACTGTCTGAGCAATGCATAGGAACGGCCCAGTTTTTCATAGGCATCTGACAGAATATCATAATTTTTACCTGAAGCCATGGCTATCTGCCTGACAGCTCTCTCCATCAGGACAGATGCTGTTTTAATATCCTTTTTACCTTCATATACATCTGCCCTTAAAATAAGCAGCCTGCCTTTTTCAAGATGAGTTTTGGCAATATCATATGCCAGTTTCAGCCTGGCTGAAGCCTTGGCAAATTTATGTTTTTCAAGATAAATTCTGCCAGCCCTTGACAAAGCCTCAACGCGCATATTTATACTTGATTTAACCCGTCTTGCAAATACATTAAACAACCTTAAAGCATCATCATCTCTGCCAGATTCATCCATGGCTATTCCAAGCCCTAGAAGCAGGCGTGCAGACCTTTTGGATCTTTTATACCCTTTATAGGCTGTAATCAGATGATTAAACGCCTGTTCATACAATTTTGCCTGAAGGTATGAAAGACCCACAAGAAGCTCAATTTTTCTGCTGCCCATCCTGTCTATCCTTGTGTGTTCAGACTCATAACGGTTAAGCACTTTTGTAAATTCATTGCTCTGCAATTGTTTCTTAAAAAGAGCTTCATAAGCCTTCTGCATCAATTTCACAGCCTCATAGCGAAGTCCCCTTGGATGAGTGGACAGCAAATCTTCAATTTCCTTGATACACTCATTATATTTGCCATCTGCCTGGTAAATTTCAGCAAGGCGCATCATTGCAATTCTTGCATATTTATTATCAGGAAATTTTCTTTTTATCATCTCATATATTTTAATTTTTTCCTTATTATCCTTCATGTACCGTGCAATCCCTATGGAGCTTGCTATAAAACCCTCTGAATCAGGAAATTTTGTTCTGACCAGCTCATAGAGCTTAACAGCCCTGGTGCGGTTGTTCTCCATACCATAGGTATCTGCTATCCTGCTTAAAATCACATCAGGGTTCTTAATATCCGAAAACAGGTTAAGCACACGCGTCAGGGCCTTTCTTGATTCCTTGGCAAGGCCCACCTCAAAATTTGCATTACCTATGGCAAGCAGAAGTTCCGGAGAAGAATAAACTTTTCTGGGACTTGATTTAACAACATAATTTAATACAGCAAGTGAATTAAAATACTGCATTTTTCTGAAAAGAGCCTTGCCATACCCTATTCCTGCATCTGCGATATATTTATTCTGGGTTTCATCCTCAAACACACGTTTATAATACCTCATTGCCTTGTCAAAATGGCCCTGTTGTTCATATAAACGCGCCAGATGATATATAATCTCCGGCATTCCACGATATTCAGGATAACCCTGTTTTATTATATTAAAATATCCTTCTGCTGCTGCCCCGTTATTAAGGTCTTCCTGAATCATGCCCATGGCAGCATAGGCAAAGGGCACAAGCGGAGAACCAGGATTAAACACCAGCGCATCCTGAAAAAGCTGCCCTGCCTTCATAAGCCTTGCAGAATCAGTTTTTGCAACGCTTTTATAATAGGCATAAGCCCTTAAAAAAAATGCCTGTTCAAGGCAGGTAAAATTTGATTTTGCAACATATTTATCCAATACATCAAAAGCCTGGGGAGTAAGTCCTTTTTTAATCATAATTTCTGAATTCAATACCTGCTTGGAATCACATGAGGATTCATCAACGGCGCGCAGAAGATCACTTATATCTCCTTTATATTTTGTATGCTTCCTTTCCGGGGGGACATAGACATAAGCCCTGTTAACAGCGGGTCTAGGGCGGGGTGGTTCTGATTTCATGGTTTTGGCAGGTTTAACCGATGCACCACGCTTCACAGGCTTTGCAGGCTCAGCAGGCTTTGCAGGTTTTTCAGGCTTTACCGATTCTGCAGGCTTCCTGTTTTTTACGGTTTCTCCGGCCCTGGTACCTGGCCCGGGCCCGGGCGATTTTACCTGATTTTTCTTTACCACAGGCAAGGAAGAAGGCAATGGGGCAGAAACAGAAGGCTGGGGCTTTAGTTTCTTTACATGCCGGTTTGCAGGTTTTAATGGTTCTGGTGTCAGGGCAACGGAAGCAGAAGGCCTTTTTTTCCGTTTATTTTCGAACATGACAATGAAATTCAGGCCAGACTTATCATAGGAATATGATATATGCCCATATGGACGCCTGCTGGTGAAAACTGCAGCAACAACGCTGCCCTGCCTGTTGTCAATTGCAATATCTTCCATGTCGGTTCTGTTGTGGCCGCTGAGCCTGAAATTCCCTGCACGCTTTATATTCTGCATGGCCACCAGAACCTGTTTTTCTGCAAGACGGATAACTTTTACCGGAATTCTGCGGGTTACAGAAAATTTTACGGAAAAAGGGTTATGAACAATCTGAACCTTCTTCAGAACAGCCTGGGAAGCTGCAGCCCTGTCCGGTAAAAACCCGTGGCACAGACACAATGACAAACAGATTATCATGCAGGATACTGCCGGAAATTTGCCAGGAATTAATAATTTGCAGATTGATTTTGTCATAGCCTTTACTTTATTTTATTTGATAAATTCATACCTTGCCTAAAACAACATACCGACTAACAGATAAGCAAGTAATATGCCATATCAAATCTGCCAAAACAATCACAGCATGGCAGCCCTTAAAATCAAAGCAATGAGTATTTACAGGCCATACGACAATTCTGCGGAACAAAGGAAAGGGGAAAGCCAGATGTCAAAATATTGGCGCTTCTGATTCAGGCTCAATATTCATTTTCTTGATTTTTTCCACAAGAGTAGTCCTGTTCATTTTCAGAAGTTCAGCAGCCCTGGCCTTGACCCATCCGGTTTCATTGAGAGCATAGGATATAAGAGATCTTTGATATTGATCCACTGCCTGATTAAACCCTATTCCGTTGTCAAAAATTGTTTTCATGGAAACAGGAGCCATTACAGAACCGTTTCCGGTAATATATTCAGGCAAATCATCAATATCAATGACCGGCTTGTCCACCAGGACAGAAATCCTTTCAACCAGATTTTCAAGTTCACGTATATTGCCTGGCCAGTCATAGTGGAGCATGGCCTGCTTTGCTTCCGGGCTGAAACTTTTTATTTCATAACCATCCATGCGCCTGGCCAGATTATCCTGAAAATAATCCACAAGAGGCATGATATCATCTTTACGCTCCCTCAAAGGAAGGATATGAATGGGAATCACATTCAGGCGGTAATAGAGGTCTTCCCTGAATTTACCCATCTCCATGGCCTGTACAAGGTCTTTATTGGTTGCTGATATGACTCTGATGTCCACTGTTATTGTGGAAGTTCCGCCAACCCGTTCAAACTGGCGTTCCTGGATTGCCCGCAGCAGTTTGACCTGAAGCTCAGGGCTCATATCGCCGATCTCGTCCAGAAAAATAGTCCCGCGATCTGCAGCTTCAAACCTGCCTGTACGGGATCGGTGCGCACCGGTAAAAGCACCTTTTTCATGCCCGAACAATTCACTTTCAAGCAGTTCGCCGGGGATGGCTCCACAATTAATCACCACCATGGGGTTGTTTTTTCTTGCACTGTTCCTGTGAATCGCTCTGGCAATCAACTCCTTGCCTGTGCCGCTTTCTCCTGTTATCAGCACGGATGAATCATATTTTGAAACTTTTTTTACGGTTTCAAGAACCTTCACCAACCCCCTGCTGACACCTGCTATTCCCCCGCGGTCAAATTCATCATCAGGAATTTCACGGGGTTCAGGTATTGAATCCTGTTCTGGTTTGATTACTGCACTTGGCGGTGAAACAGGCATTATTTTAAAATCTTTTGAAGTTTATCGGAAATAGCCTCAGCCGTAAACGGCTTTACAACATAATTTGACACCCCGGCCTGTACAGCCTCTATAACATTCTGTTTCTGAGCTTCGGCCGTTACCATCAAAAAAGGGATTCTTTTATAGTCGTCACTTGCCCTTACTTTCTTTAAAAGATCAAGCCCTGTCATTTTCGGCATATTCCAGTCAGAGATGATAAGGTCGATTTTCTGACCCTCCAAAACCTCCCAGGCGGTTGTTCCGTCATCTGCCTCCACAAGATTCTTAAACCCGAGCTGCTTGAGAATATTCTTAAGAATACGGCGCATGGTAGCGAAATCGTCAACAATTAAAATCTTGATGGATGTATCCATTACAACGCTTTCCTCCTTATTAGATTAAAACGGCCTTTCTATCTTTCAAAACAAACCTCTATTGTAAAATCACCACTGCCTGTACTGAAGGGGATAGCAATTTTAGGCCCGTCTGTATAGTGGATAATGCTGTGATTTCTACCGGTTATCACCGATGGTATTGCAGCTTTGAATATTTTGCCCATTCCTTCGAGTTCCCGTCTTGCCTGGCCTGAAATCATATTGGTCAGTTCTCCCACTGCATCTGCAATGTCATTGTTCAATTCACTCATGGTTTCCCCGAACATATTGGATACCACGGCCAAAATGCACTTTTCTTCAAAAGTCACTGCAATGGTACCATTGGCTACCCCCGTAAGCCCGAGCACACCGGAGACATCGCCGACAGCCACATTGTCACGTTTAAGATAAGGCTTTCCCGCCGTCACCGTCATGAACGCCATAGTCTCCAGCACATTAATGGTTGCATTGATAAACGGGTTGATCAATCTGACATCCATAAAAGATCCTTACATTACATCCCTTTGAAAATCAATTATCATCATTTCTGTTATAAGAAACAATCTTTTTAAGATGGGAATATGTGTCCACATCCATGGAATCAAATACTATGCCCATGCCTTCGTCATTCTGCCTGATAATTGTTGCATTCATGACAAGGGCAATTTCATCCTTGGTACCGGTAAGATATACCCTTACAGTACATTTTGTGCCGGGCGCAAATTTATCAGGTGTTTTGATAAATATCCCCTTGAGGCTTAAATCCCTGGAGCTGCCTCTGATATCAATCTGTTTACCTTCGGCTTCAAGCTGGATCCTGATAGGTGTTGTAAAGCCCACTCTGAAATGCCTGCGCTTGTCATCCTGCCCGGGAACGGTCATGGTTTGTTCACTCCATGCTGTTTGTTATATAGGCTGCTTTCTTTTCTGATAAAATATCATATTTATGAAAGAGGCTCAACCTATTAAAATTCATCATCTATCAGCCCTTTATTTTCAATGCACAAAAATGCATCCACAGCCTCGGGATCAAATTGGGAGCCTGAATTCTCCTGTATGATCACAATAATTTTTGAGTGTTCCATTTTTTTACGGTAGGCCCTGTCTGAGGCCATGGCATCAAATGAATCTGCAACGGACAGAATCCTTGCAAGCTTTGGAATCTGCTTGCCCTTAAGGCCGTCAGGATATCCCTTGCCGTCAAAGCGTTCGTGGTGATGCCTTATGATCTCCATTTCCCTGTCCCACAACCCAAGCTTACTGACTATATCAGCCCCGATAACAGGATGCTCCTTGATTTTTTCAAATTCCTCGGCAGTCAATGGCCCGGGCTTCAGCAGGATATCGTCCCTTATACCTATTTTCCCTATGTCATGAAGGCAACCTGCAAAATTGATTATATCAAGCTCCTCTTCAGTACATCCCATTTCAGCAGCTATTTTATGGGCATATTTTGCCACTCTTGTGGAATGTTTTCTGGTATAGAGATCCCTTGCCTCAAGGGCTGCAACAAAAGCATAAAGCGTTGAAAAAAGATTCTCATAAATATTTTCATACAGGGCTATGTTTTCAATTGCAGAGGCAGCCTTCTGGGTAATGAAATTCATATAATAGATATCCTTTTCATTGAAAACCTTATCCTCTGAAAAGGAAAACGCACTGGCAATTCCAAAAATTTTCTCTCGTATTTTAAGGGGAACCACCATAAGAGAGCGCACAACATCATCAAGCCTGCCGTTTTTAGCAGGATTTGCAACAAGGCAGGGATTAGGGTTTTCCTCTCCTGCCACATCAAGAATAAACTTTTGTGCGGAATCTGAAACATCAGAGCCGAACAATGAATTAATCTCATGGGTTCCAAGCCCTATATCAGAGCTGGCAACAAGCACCAGAGATTTATCCTGGTCAGAATAAAGATGAAAAAATACCTTGTCAGCATTTAATTCCTCCACACCCAGATCCACCACTTTGTTGAAAATCCCATAGCTTGAATCAGTTGATGAAAAATCTTCCATCACCCTATTAAGGGTATTGACCTCTTCAATTTTTTCAATCAGTTCGGAATTGAGTTTTTCCAGGCGTTCTTTCCGTTCAACCTCTTCCTTTAAAATAAGATTTTCAACAAATAGCTCGCGCTCACGCAATATCCTCCTGAGAGTCAATTCCATCTGTTCAAGGTTTACGGGTTTTATAAGGTAGTCCACCACTCCGTTTTTCAATGTCTGAATTGAATTTTCAAGCGAAGGGAAACCCGTCATGACAACTACAGGCAGGGTACTTTCAAGTTTTCTGATTTTTTCTGCCAGTTCAAGGCCATCCATTCTGGGCATATTGATGTCGGTAAATACGCACCCGATTTTGATACGCGTTAAAATCTCAAGAGCCTCAACCCCGTTTGAAGCGGTATACACTTCATAGCCCTTTCCCTGGAAATATCCTTCTGTAACATCAAGAATACCTTCTTCATCATCCACCACCAGAATTTTTACAGGGTCTTTTAACATCATTGCCAAACCTTGTCCTTACTATAATCAGTTTATCGGGTAAATGTATATTAAACAATCGTTTTTATCAACAAAAAACCAGACATATCAACAATTGCCCTTCAAATCAAACAACGAAACACAAATAGACAAATATTCTTAATATTATGTATTATAAAAAATAAAATTCTTGACATATTAAATTTTAAAGAATAATACGCTTATATTTAAATGATCAGCAGAGTTAAATTAAAAAATGGACAATATTGACCTGAAAATCCTGAAAATCCTGCAGAAAAAAGCCAGGATACCCAATGTCGAAGTTGCCAGAGCCATAGGCATGGCTCCATCCGCTGTATTGGAAAGAATCAAAAAACTTGAGGCGCGCGGCATAATCCAGGGATATGAAGTGCGGCTGAACCCTGAAATGTTCCAGTGTTCAATGATCGCCTTTATCCAGATCAAAGTTGACAGCATCGATAAAATCGAAACAGCAGGCAAGATTCTTGGAGATATGGATCAGATACAGGAGGTACACTTTCTGGCAGGCAAGGACTGTATCATGATAAAATTGAGGGTATCCGGCAACAGGGAACTTGAAAAAATACTGCGCAACAGGATTGCAGCTATTCCAGGAGTAAAGGAAACCAGCACCTTCATCGCCCTGTCAAGTTTCAAGGAGAACGCAGAGATCAGGCTGCCGGAGTCCATTGACAAATAAGGAGACAAAACAATGCCCATGTCAGATTCGTATCACAGAAGATTATCCGCTGTTCTGCCGGAAATAGTTGAAACATTTGGAACTCCTTTCCATATTTATGATGAAAAAGGGATCAAGGACACATGCTCAAAACTGAACAAAGCATTTGAACCCCTGGAAGGATTCAGGGAATTTTTTGCTGTCAAGGCACTGCCCAATCCCTTTGTAATGAAAATCATGAAACAGGCCGGATTTGGATTTGACTGCAGCTCTGAGGCTGAGATATGCCTGTCCCGCAGGATAGGCAGCACTGGCAATGATATCATGTTCACATCAAACAACACCAGTGCCTCCCAGTTCAAAACAGCAATGGATCATGGGGGGAGTATCCTGAACCTGGATGATATTTCACTGATTTCAAAGCTGCCGGCCGTTCCTGAACTCATATGTTTCAGGTACAATCCAGGGCCAAGACGCAAAAGCAATAAAATTATCGGCAACCCGGTTGAATCCAAATACGGCCTGAGCCACGACCAGATCATCGATGCATACAGAAAATCCATTGACATGGGAATTAAAAGATTCGGCATCCATACCATGCTGACATCAAATGAACTCAATTATGAATACATGGTTGAAACCACCCATATGCTGCTGGATATTGCCCGGAAAGTGCATAAAGCCCTTAATATCACCTTTGAATTCATAAACATAGGAGGAGGCATAGGCATTCCCTATACACCGGATGCCCAACAATTCAACATGGGTGCAATGGCAGCGGAAATTATTGAGCTCTTCAGGGATTTCGCCGCCCGCAACAGATGGATCCCCAGGCTTTTCATGGAAAGCGGCAGATATATAACAGGGCCCCACGGAGTACTGGTCACCTCAGTAATCAACCATAAAAATATATACAGAAAATATGTGGGTGTGGATGCTTCAATGTCAGCCCTTATGCGCCCTGGCATGTATGAGGCTTACCATCATATCCACATCCACGGCAAAGACGGTTCACACGGCACACAAAAAGTTGACGTTGTGGGCGCATTATGTGAAAACATTGACAAATTTGCAGTTCAAAGAGAACTGCCTGTGACCGAGCCCGGAGATATTCTTGTAATACACGACACAGGCGCACACGGCCATGCCATGGGATTCAACTATAATGGCCAGTTAAGACCCAAGGAACTGCTTTTCAGGGAAGATTCAGGAGTGGAGCTGATCAGGAGAGCCGAAACCATGGATGATTATTTTGCGACCCTAAATTTTGAGCCTAAAATATTAAACCCCAGCAGCGAAACAACATGAGATATTACATTATGCTGGACAATTCATTCCTGGCCATCATTCCTGTTAAGCGCCGCAAATCATACAGAGTTTCATAACAGACGGCTCTTTTAAATATCTGAACAGGGCAGATGCCGATACAATATGAATTCCGGGGGTTTATGGATAAAACAGGCCAATGAGAATTTTTGTCAGGACCTGACAAGGTCCGTATCAGCCATGAACACACATCCAAAAAATATCTTATTTTACTGTACTTTCACACAAAAGTATTTAATAATTGCACATATTGCGAAACCTTTCAGCCATGGCAGGAGAATTTGAATGGATCTTAAGGATCTGTGTCCGGAAAAACTGCTGACACCGGAACAAAGTGTAAAAAAAATCAAAAACGGATCCAGGGTTTTCATCGGAACAGGATGCGGCGAACCCCAAAAGCTTATCAAGGCAATGGTGGAAAATCCTTCCATTCAGGATATTGTCATATATCAAATGCTTTCAGCCACACTTTCCAACTATGTCAATGATGAAAATTTTCTTTCCAGGTTTTCCATTAAATTATTCTTTATCTCCATTTTGATGCGCCAATCTGCCTTTGAAGGCAAAATTGACTATATCCCGGTTTATCTGTCCCAGATTCCCGGAATCTTTGACAGCCAGGAAATAGGCCTGGATGTTGCCCTGATTCAGGTCAGCCCGCCTGACAACCACGGGTATTGCAGTCTTGGCATATCTGTTGACATAACGCTTTCAGGAATGAAAAATGCAGATATTGTCATTGCGCAGGTCAACCCTGCCATGCCAAGAACATGGGGAGACAGCAATGTCCATATCGATGAAATAGATTATCTTGTTGAGTACCATGAGCCCATTCTTGAATCACTTCCTGAAATGAAAAACCAGAAAGTGGTTGAAAGAATAGGCCATTATGTCAATATGCTGGTGGATGACGGAGCAACACTTCAGATAGGGTTCGGGCATCTGCCCGATGCTGTTGTGCCCTATCTCAGCGACAAAAAAGACCTTGGGATTCATACCCAGGTCATCACAGACGGACTTCTGCCCCTTTTTAAGAAAAAGGTTATAACAAACAAAAAAAAATCATACCTGCCTGACAGGGTTGTGGCTTCTTTATGCATGGGATCAAAGGAATTATATGATTTTGTTGACAACAATCCCATTTTTTATTTCAAATCATCTGAATTTGTCAATGACCCCAATGTAATTGCCAAAAATGACAACCTGATTTCCATAAGCTCAGCCCTTGAAGTGGACCTGACAGGCCAGGTATGTACTGATTCAAAGGGATATCTTTTCTACAGCGGCATTGGGGATCAGGTTGATTTCATCCGGGGTTCTGCCATGTCAAAGGGGGGATTTTCCATTATCATAATTCCTTCCACAGCGCAGAACGGAAAAGTTTCCAGGATTGTTCCCCATCTGAGCGAAGGAGCAGGTGTTGCAACCACAAGGGGAGATATTGATATCATTGTGACTGAATACGGGATTGCTGAAATGCGCAGAAAAAGTATTTATCAGCGCGTAATGGAGCTTGCAAGGATAGCACATCCCAAATTCAGAAAAGAACTCATAGAGGAAGCCAAAAAAAGGCATTATATTTTTCCGGATCAGCTTCCTCCCACCACCCAGGATCTTCTGTTTCTGGACAGATATCATTATTCCATGAAACTTGCCAATGGCAAAAATATCGATTTCAGGCCTCTTCTGCCCTCTGACGAATTTGAATCCAGACATTTTTATTATTCCCTTCAGGAAGACTCAATCTATTACAGATTTTTTAACAAACGAAAGGTATTTTCAAGGGAAATGCTTCAGAGCCAGTGGGCACAGGTGGATTACAAAAGGAATATGACAATAATAGGTCTGATGCAGCTTGGAAAACGCAAACAGATAATTGCCATAGGCTCATATGCCGAAGCGGACAGGGATTCAGCAGAAGTTGCATTCCTTGTAAAGGAAAGCCTGCATGGCATGGGTATAGGCTCAACACTGCTTGAAATCCTGGAAGCAATTGCAAAGGAAAACAATTACAAACAATTCATTGCCACTGTGCTTGCAGAAAACAGAAAAATGCTGCGCGTTTTTCAGAAAAGATACCCATGGGCAAAATTTCTGCGCAGCGGAAGCGGGGAAGTGGATGTTGAAATGCCATTTGAACCGCCTGAAGAATCACAGGCTTCCAGTGCCGGATGATTTCTTTTTTGAGGACAATTCAGGAAAATCCCAATAAAAATATTCCCTGATACCTTCTTCACTGCCGTCATCCTGCCTGGCCAGCTCAGCCTGCCTTAATTCCACCCGTCTGATCTTGCCGCTGATGGTTTTTGGCACCTCCGGAACAAATTCTATTATCCGTGGTATTTTGAACTTGGGCAGAATTGTAATAGTATGCCTGAACAATTCAAGGGCAAGCTCCTTTGAAGCCTGATAGCCGGAACTCAATATCACATATGCCTTGACAAGCTGATACCGGTTAGGGTCAGGAGCTCCCACAACAGCAGCCTCTGCCACGGCAGGATGCTCGACAAGCGCGCTTTCCACTTCAAACGGGCCTATTCTGTAATCAGAAGACTTTATGACATCATCTGCCCTTCCCACAAACCACCAGTATCCATCCTCATCAAAGGAAGCCCTGTCTCCTGTGTAATAAAAATTATCCACAAAAACAGAACTCATTTTTTCAGGGCTGCCTATATATTCCCTGAAAAGCCCTGCCGGACGCCACCTGTCCAGCCTGACCACAATATGCCCGACCTGTCCCGGCTGTGTAATAATATTGCCTTCATTATCTGCCAAAGCCACATCATACATGGGCAAGGGGTATCCAAAAGAGCCAGAGCGCATTTTATCCTTCATCCACGGAGGGTTCCCTATCATGGCAGTGGATTCTGTCTGGCCGTAAAAATCCCTTATCCGTGTCCCTGTATGCCGTTCCCATTTTTCAATCACATCCGGATTCAGGGGCTCTCCCGCACTCATGGATTGCCTCAGGCAGGAAAGATCAAAGGAATCAAGATTCATGTTGACAAATGTTCTCCATGCAGTGGGCGGAGCACAGAATGTTGTTACTCTGTGGCGTACAACAGCATCCAGATATTGCTCCCCGTCAAGTACAGCAAACTTAAATCCGGTGGTTGTGGCTCCGACATTAAAGGGGGCAAAAAAACTTGACCATGCCCATTTGGCCCACCCGGGCGCACTCAGGTTATGGTGGATATCATCGGGTTTTATGCCAGTCACGACCGTTGTTGACAGATGACCTATTGGATAGGATGCTGCAGTATGGCCCACCCGCTTTGGAAGACCTGTTGTCCCGGATGTAAAAAAACAGAACATGATGTCGTCGGGCTTTGTCCGTGCTGCCTCTGCTTCTCCCGGTTCACTCTCAATCACATTAAATGAAGTCCACCCGTCTCTTACGCCGAGGATGAGCTTAAGCACAGGCTCAGCTCCTATGGATTCAAGAGCCTTGTCCATCAGTTCAGCTGATTGCTCATCCGCAAGAATAATATCTGGCCCATAGGTTTCAAACCTGAATTCAAGCTCCCTTTGCGTCATTGTGACCGCAGTGGGCACATTCACCAGCCCTGCCTTGATACAGGCAAGGCCGGCAATCCAGTTTTCCGGACGAACCGGGCTCATCATATAAAGATTATTGCCCTTTTCAATTCCTGTTCTGCGCAAAAAATTTATCAGCTGGTTGGAAAGGCGGCAAAGCTCCGCATAGGAATATGTTTTAACCTCAAGGGTATCAATATCTGTCCAGATCAGAGCTGTTTTGTCGGGATGTTCTCTGACATGAAGTTCCTCAAACACCTGTTCTGTCCAGTTAAAATATTCAGGCAGCCCGGTCTCATTCAGGCGTGTGAACATTGTTCCGGCACAGGTTTCCTTTTCCGGGGTATCTTCCATCATACTGATGTCTATAACCTCTTTGAAAAACTCTTTCATACCGTCAAACAACTCCTTGCAATCTGCTTTAATGTCCGTTATAAGATCTGACCAGGATACAAAGGTTGTATAAGTTATCACCACAGGGTTTGTCAAAGTTTTTTTCCGGCCCCTGCCATAAACCTGTCTTTTTCAGGCATATTGATAAGATATGAATGACTCAGGGATCAAAATAATTCTTGCCCCGCTTCAGGGCTTTACCGATGCTGTTTTCAGAAATGTTTTTGCACATCATTTTTCAGGAGTGGACGAAGCCATTGCCCCTTTTATATCCACCATGGGCCAGATGCGCATCAAGCCTTCAAGAATCAGAGACGTAAGCCATGAAAACAATAAACGACTTCCTGTGATTCCCCAGATTCTTGGAAACAATGCAGAAGATTTCATATTTCTTGCAAAATACCTTCATGATATGGGCCATGAAAAAATCAACTGGAACCTCGGCTGCCCCCATTCCAAAATTGCCCGCAAAAACAAAGGTTCAGGGCTTTTAAACAATCCTGAAAAAATTGATGCTTTCCTTGATACTGTGCTGAACCGGATCCCAGGCACACTTTCCATTAAAATGAGGCTGGGAAGATATTCAAAGGAGGAAATTTTCAATCTGCTGCCGATTCTTGACCAGTATCCCATAGATGAAATAATTCTGCATCCAAGAACAGGTATTCAGATGTATCAGGGCGTATGTGACATTGATGCATTTGAAAAGGCGGAATCCCAGAGCAGCCATAAATTTACATATAACGGTGATATAACCGATCCTGTATTTTTCCACAAAATTCACAAAAGGCTTCCGCATATCAGAAGCTTTATGATAGGCCGCGGCCTTATTGCAAACCCGTTTCTGGCTCAGATCATTAAAGGTGAGTTTAAGGCGCAGAATACAGCGGAACACATAAAACGGTTTCATGATGATCTTTTTGAACATTACAGCAAAGCGTTTTCAGGCCCTGCACACCTGACAGGCCGTATGAAGGGGATATGGAGATACCTTGGCCCAATGTTTGCCAACAGCAGAAAACCCCTTAAAAAAATTTTAAAATCAACTTCCTTGTCTGCATATTGTGCAAATGTTGAAGATTTTTTCATGTCCTGCCCAGTATTTCCTTTCCCCTGGCAAAACTGACAATAATTCCGGCAAATGCCAGCACTGCACCCATTTTCATGGTTCTTCCAAAACTTAACATGAAAAACTCCTGCATCCATGGATGATATGTTTCAAGCGTGGCTCCATGGGTCAGACCTGAAAACGAAGTGGAAAAAACCAGCCCTGCAAAAGCAACCCCCATGACCATGCCAAGGTTTCTGGCAGTTGCAACGGCACCGGATGCAATACCACGCCTTGACACAGGCACACAGCTCATTACAGCAGTATTGTTGGGTGAAACAAAAAAAGCTGTGCCGATTCCCGCAAGAGCCATTCTCCACAGGATCCCTGTCACGCCCATGGACGGCTCAAGAGTTGCAAGACATACAAGAGACAAAGTCAGCAGAACCATGCCGAAAACACACAAAATCCTTGACCCGAACCTGTCATACATCATGCCTGATACAGGGCTGACCACAAGAAGAAACAAAAAAGGGGTTATCATGATGCCGCCTGTCATGGATGCTGAAAAACCGCATGGATATGTAAGGTAAAACGGCATCATGAACACAATGTCAAAAAGAGCGGCAAAAAGTATACAAGACGCTGCCACAGGCAATACAAACAATCTGATCTTCAAAAGTTTCATATCAAATAAAGGAAAATCAGAATTTTTCTCAGTCACAATAAAACCAAAGGAAGCCACAATAAAAATTCCTGCACTTGCAAGGCTTTTGAAACTGACAACTCCCCAGCGGGTAAGGCCTGTCACAAAAATAATAAGCGCAGACAGCATAACAACAAGCAGAACACTGCCGGTACCGTCCATGGGCTCGTAATTTCCCCTGGGTGTACCGACAGTTTTCAGAAAAACCAGGGCAGCAATGGCAGCTGCAATTCCAATTGGAATATTAATATAAAAAATAAAGCGCCAGGAAAAATATTCAAGAATCATTCCGCCTGCAACAGGCCCCACTGTAAGGCCGGCCGCCACCACCGCTCCCAGCATTCCAAGAGCTTTTCCACGCTCGCCATCAGGAAAGACATCCACAACAAGGGCAGGCGAACAGGCCATAAGCATGGAAGCCCCGCATCCCTGAAAAGCCCTTGCAATTATCAGAAATTCAGCCGACCCTGCTTCTGCGCACAAAAAAGACCCTGCGGCAAACAGGGTAAACCCTGTGACATAAACCGGCTTACGGCCCTTTATATCTGAGAGTCTGCCAAAGGTAAGCAGAAAACAGGACACAACTACAAGATATACAAGAACAACCCATTGTATGGTGTCAATATCTGTTTTAAAGTCCTGCATCATATATGGGAGCGCAATATTCACAATACTGGAATCAAGGGTGGACATAAAAGTGGAAACTGCCACAAGCATGAATATTTTCCATTTTTTCCATTCAGGTTCTGTCATAATATCACTCCATTCTTTCTGTTCTCAAAAGAGTATGGTATATGAAAGCCATTGACAAGAAAAATCGACCACCAACAGGAGAACTGATGGCACAGACAAATGATATTGTTCTGATATATCTTGAAGATGCGCCGGTATGTTTTGCAAGGATTGAAAGCATACTGCCTGATGCAAAAAAAAACTGGTATCATATAAAGCTGTTGATGCTGCAAATCCCGGTACAGACAATCACATGGATTTTAAAGGATGAATATATAAACGGAAGCCCTTTTAATATGAACGGCAAAAAAATGAGGCTTGAAAAAATAGAGCCTCCGGCGGAAGTTGAGTCAGTACCTGATCAGGACGATGAGAGTTCCGGGGCTGACAGCCCGGACAACAGCAATGATGCAAAAATAATCTCATTTGCAGATTTAAAAAAGAACCATGGCCATAACCGGGAATAAAGTCCTGTCAGCTTCACGGCGCACCGATATACCTGCATTTTATATGGGCTGGTTCATGAAATGCATCAATGATGGATATTTCATTGTAACAAACCCGTATAATGGCAAAACCAAAAAAGTGCAGGCCCTTCCTGAACTTATCCACTCCATTGTATTCTGGTCAAAAAACTATGACAGATTCATTGAATCACGCGCAGGAGAACACCTTGAAAAAGCAGGATTCAATCTGTATTTCAATTTTACTGTCAACTCTCAGAACAGGCTGCTTGAACCGGGACTTCCCATGCTTGATAAAAGGCTTGATCAACTGAAAAAACTTGCGCAGCGTTTCGGGCCACAAAAAATAGCATGGCGTTTTGATCCTGTGTGTTTTTTTAAAACCGGCTGTGATACGGATACTGCCAACAATCTTGCAGACTTTGAGCTTATTGCCCAGGCAGCTTCAGATTCAGGCATCACAAAATGTGTAACAAGTTTTTTTGACGACTATGCAAAAATCAGAAAAAGGCTTGCCCTTCTGAAACAAAACGGGCTGGCTGATATTGAATTCACAGACCCCTCAATCAAGAAAAAAAAACAGATTATCCTGCGGATGCAGGCCTGTCTTGACAAAAAAGGCATAAAACTTCATCTTTGCTGTGAAAACCAGTTGCTCAGGGAAATCGGCCCGGATACAAAAGTACTGGCAAATTCATGTATTGACGGGCATCTGCTTAAAAATCTGTTCGGAGGCGCCCCTGATACTGCAAAGGACAC
>CAYUOB010000013.1:0-34747 GCA_964446145.1 uncultured Desulfobacula sp. | reverse complement strand
TATATGTGGAAGGAAGTATTAAATCCTATAATTTCAATTAGTTATATTTAAAGAAGCCTGGGCTGAGACTGGATGGGAAAATGGGGAACCAAGAGTTTTTTTCCCTGTAAGTTCCTGAAAACAAGGAAATATTTTCCCCATATAAAAAAGCCCTGGAAGATTCCAGGGCTTTTTGTTTGAAAATCAGGTTTGAAGTGCTATTGGAGCAGTGTCAGAACATTCTGTGAAGCTGCATTGGACTGGGCCAGGGCATATGATCCTGTCTGGGCCAGCAACTGCAGTTTGGAGAAGGTTGATGCTTCTTCGGCAAAATCAACATCCCTGATGGCAGATTCTGATGCCTGGATATTGGTTTTGGTCACAGAAAGGTTGGATATTGTTGATACAAGCTGATTCTGAACAGAACCAAGACCACTTCTTGTCTTGTCAAGGTCAGAAAGAGCTGCTTCTGCAATATCTATGGCTCTTTGTGCTCCTTCCTGGGTCAGAACATTAAGGTCTGACAGCCTGTAGGATTTGGTGTCGCTCAATCCCACTGTTCCTGCATTTACCGTATTGATGGCAAGGACTGAACCTGAACCTATATAACTGTCTTCTTTCAGGGTCATGGTGGCAGACAGGGTGATTGTGGCAGAACCTGATTCGGTTGAAATCCACATGTTCTGGGTCAGAACATCGCCTGCATGCAGGTTGTATTTGGTTCCTCCTGCCCCTGATGACTGATCATAGAGAGTCATATCCTGGTTAAGTGTTGTACCCTGTTTCAATAGGGTGTTTGCAGTAAGCACCGTACCTGAGCTCAGGGTCATGTCACTTGTCAGTGAGGTGCGTGATTTCACTGTGGTGGAAGCTCCGATGGTGGAGCCTTCAGCCATGACACTGTCTGCCTGCAGGGTTGATCCTGATTTCAGCTCAGTTCTGGCATAGGTTGTGATATCAGTGGCAGAGGATGAAACGCTGCCTCCCATGACATAGGTGGAATCCCCAAGTGTTGATCCTGACAGGAGCTTGCTTCCGGTTGAAAGCTCTGATCCTGCCTTTAATGTCATGTCAGTTGACAATGTAGCCGTGGAAAGGGTGGCAAGTTCTCCTGTGCCGCCGCTTGCAACTGCCGTAAATGTGGCACCGTCCTGGAGGACAGATCCTGATTTAATGGTTGAAGCACCGGTTGTGCCTGTGAGTGCCGTTACTATATCTCCTGATATGATCTGGTCACCGCTTAAGGTATAGGTCTGGCCCCTGTTCACAGTATCGCCATATTCAATTGTGCCTGAATCGGTTATAAGGGTCGGGCCTGTCCATGTCATGGTGCCTGATGCATCAGAGGCAAGAATCAGCTCTGTATTGTCAGCAAGCAGACTGCCGGCCTTGATGGTTACACCGCCAGTGGAGTTGGTGGCTACATCACTGGTAAGATAGATATCCGATGTGGTTGCAACGCCTGTTGTGATCTGCTGGTTTGTTCCGCCTGAATCATAGGTTTTTCCTATTTCCAGTTCAGCACCAAGCTGTGTCCCTGCAGCAAGGATACTTCCTGCATGGATAACAGTATTCTGGTTGCTTGTGGAATTGTATTTCAGGGTCATGTTGGAGCTGACCGTAAGATCTGCTGACAATGTGACAGCAGAAGTCAGCGTGTCACCCACTGAATAGTTCACAACACTGCCGCTTGCAGATGATGTGAAAGCTGTTGTGACAACTGTGCCGAGCCCCAGCACGGTTCCGGCTTCCAGGGTGCTGCCTGATGCCACAAGCATATCCTGTTCAATGGCTGTGCCGCCTGCTGTTGTATTTGTGTCGCCGCCAACTGTGACAGAACCTCCAAGCTCAGTCCCCTTGGCAACCTGGGTTGCATAGTAGAGAGTGGAGCCTGCCTTAAGTGTGTAATCAAGCTGGGTTGATGAAATGGATGACTCAACCAGCATGTCACCGCCTATAATGGAGCCTGCGGCAAGTTTTGATCCTGTTTTGATGGTTGAACCTGATGCAATGACAGAATCATTTACGGTTGTGACATCTGAAGCAATGGTAAAGTTTGCCCCTGTTGCACCTGCTCCTATTCCGTTGATCTGGAACTGACTGACACCTTTCTGGGTGAGCGCCAGATAGCCCAGGGTTGACATCTGTGAGGCAGTGGAACCGAAAACGCCTGATATGGAGCCTGTAACGGCAATTGCCCTTCCGTCTGATGATGTAAGGGTCAGTGTACCATCATTATTGATGGAAGCTGTTACACCATGTTCTGCAGTCTTGCCGTTGATGGCAGACACAAGCGCTCCGTCGGAATCGTTTGCTTTGGTTGTAATGGCACCGATGTTTATGCCGTTGATGGCAAACCCGCTTCCGGTTGTTCCGGCTGCAATAGCCTTTGAAGATGTGGTTTTTATAATGGCTGTTGCATTGATACCGGTTAAAGCAGAATACCTGTTCACTTCATCGGCCAGGGCCCCCATGCCATTGGTGGCACTATTGTTGCTCTGGATATCGATTTTGTTCAGGGTAAGTGTTTCGCCGGTAATGGAGCTTGTGATGGTCAGCTGGACCTCTCCTCCGCTTGAGCTTGCCAGGGAAAGATTCGCCTGGGTGATATGGCCCATTTTGGTGGCTTCAGTTGATCCGATTGAGATATTTGCAGTCTCATTTGCAAATGCACCAATCTGTATGGCTTTGTTGGTAAAGGCTCCTGAAAGAAGTTTCTGGCCATTGTAAGATGTTGTTTTTGCAATGGTTGAAAGTTCTTCCATGAGCTTGTTGATATCATTCTGGATGGCAGTCCTTGTGGTTGTGGTCTGGCCGTCAGATGCAGCCTGAATGGCTTTGGTCTTTATTGTATTGATGATGTTGATGGATTCCTGAAGGGCACCATCAGCAGTCTGTACAATGGAGATACCATCATTGGCGTTTCTGATTGCCTGGCCGATACCAAGGTGCTGTGCCTTCAGTGAATCGGCAATTGACATGCCTGATGCATCATCAGCGGCCTTGTTGATGCGAAGGCCCGTGGAAAGCCTTTCCAGAGAGGCTGACAATTTGTTGTCAGTACTGATCATGTTTTTGTGGGCGTTTAATGCGGCCACATTGGTGTTAATACGAAGTGACATAAATAATTCCTCCTTGAATTAATTTGAAACCGGGCGTCAATGCCCTTTTAAAAAATTTTGTTTAAAGCTTTGGTTTTCTCCCCCCTTTCATTTTTTTATTTTAATACTGAATAAAATTATCGGACATAATGATGAAAACTTTAGCCTGCAGGGGGGGCAATTTCCATGGCACGTGTCATTCTTGCCGCATCAAGCTGTAATGACGATACCCCGTCGGTTTTGAGAAGCCTGGATTCTGATTCCCACAGAAATTTATGCCATTTTGAATAGAAAAAGATTGAATCCTCATGGTGCGTGCTTTGGGGCTTGTCGTAAAGGCACAGCAGTTTGACATCGGGCAGATACATTATGGATTCAGGATACGTGTCTGCATGCAGGCACCTTAGGCACAGGTCACAGAACATATACCTGCCTGATTGTATCTCAAATCCGCCCATGCCAAGAAAAAATTTTTTTTCAATGCATATGAAACGATCCAGCATCTGAAAGGGCCTTGGCTTCAGGGCATGGGGAAACTGCCCGTCCAGATGAATATATGCTGATACAGGCTGACAATTGGCATTGACCACCATGCCTGCATGAATAATATTATTGAACCTGTTTACAATTCTGGCCCCGAAAATTTTTGCGTTTTTGAATGTGGAAAACCCTTTTTCAAGGCTGGACAGCCAGTCATTTTCCGGAGCCAGGTCAGAATCCATGAAGATCAGATATCTGCCATTTGCCGTTGTTGCTGCCTGATTCATAAGTTCAGGCAGGCAGGATTCTTCCTGAGCCTGTATTATTGAGATATCTCCTTCAAGGCTGTCTATTATCTGTTGAATACCAGGATCAACAGAATTCTGCTTTATCAGGATCACCTCAAAATTTTTTTCACTGGAATTGACAGCTGTTTTTTCAAGCAGTTCAAGAAAATTTTCAGGGCTGTCTGATACAGGAATGATAATTGACCAGTCTGTTGAGGCTTTATCTGCCGCTGCAAGCGGAGCGGGGTCGGAAGACAGATTGGCGCTGAGTGCTGATTTCATTATTGTTGTTGCATAATCAATGCTTCCGTCTGTCTTGTATAATTCATCCTTTATGTATTGGACAACATGATCTTTGTCCATCATTGCATTGAAGTCAGCCCTTTTTTTAATTGCATCTGCCAGCTCGGAAGGGCTCATGCTCAGAGCTGCTTTTTTTTCTGCCAGGTCTGATCTGTAAATCACAGGGGCCCTGAGTTTCAAAAGGACAAGCGGCTTTCCAATGGCCAGAGCCTCAAGTCCTGTTGTACTGCCTTCTGAAAGCACGCACAGATCACTTGCAGCCATCAGATCATATGTGCTTTCTTCTCCGTGGACAGGGTGTATATTGTTTTTGAAATTTTCATTTAAAGGTTTTAGCCATGTGTCTATTTTAAGTCTGGTTGTGGCGGGGTGAAATTTTGTAAAAAGCATTATGTCAGGATTATCCTGAAATACATTGAATAGGGGCTGCATTTCATCAAGAGGGGGCAGGTCGCTTGAAAAAAGCAGAAGTACAACAAATTTATCCCGGCATTTGTATTTTTTTCTTTGTTTTTTTCTGACATTGTTTTTTACAAGTTTTTTGATTTCATCTGACAGATGGGTATTGCCCACCGGAATGACTCTTTGTTCAGGCGCTTCAAAACTGACAAGTTTTTTTCTTGAATTTTCACCCCACACAAAACAAAGGGTGCTGTACTGAACATGGCCTGTCATCTGAAAATTAAGATTGGCAGATGCAGCAGTTAAAAGGCCTTCCTGCAGTGTTATAAAAGGCACCCCTGATCTTTTTGCATGAAAGGCAAATATTTTGCCCCAGCGGTTTACTTCATGAAGAGCAATGCACAGGTCTGGCCTGTCTGTTTCAAAATAGTTTCTGAATGCCACGTATTCCTGGGCAGTGGTAAAAAGGGTCTTGTCAAGAACGGTCTGCACCTGAAGGGTGAATGCAATATCCTTTACAAGGGTACTGGCAAATGTGTCGCGCAGGTCAAGATAAATTCTGTTGATCTCATCATTGTCGGATTTTTTAAGAAATTCAAATATATGACTGTAATCAAGCCCTGTTTCAATTGCCGTGATCTCCTGGGAACGTTCTGCCTGGGCCACAAGATAATGAATTTTCGCTCCCATACCTGCAAGTTTTTCCATGATGGGCACAATAAATCTTGAATGATGTTTCAATGCAATGTAGGCAGTGATTTTTTTGTTTTTCCAGAAATTATCCATGTATTGGTTCCTGATTTAAATGTCGATTTTCTTAACGGAGTTATTGACAATATTGTAAATGATATTTGTGATGTCTGTGGTGTCTGACCTTGCTTCCATCAGGGCCTTCACCTCCTTTTTAAGCTGTGAACCTGAACCCAGGATTTTAAGGTATCCTTTTTGCGTTTCAGGCACGGTTTCATCAAGGACAATGCACGGGATTCCGTTTGCTTCTGCAACAATTGTGCAATAACAGGTTGAGCAGGCAAGAACCGCATCTGCCGTAATCATTTCCCAGGGAGCGTTAAGGTCATGGAAGGAGTAAGACCTGAATTTTTTCAATACCCTGCCGCTGATGGTTTTTATTATCTGTTCATGGTTGTGGGTTCCCCTTATCTGATCCTTTCCGATACTGAACATAAGGTGGATGTTGCTGCCCAGGTCCTGAATCTGTTCAAGCATTTTATTGTATTCATAACTCATGGCAACATTGTGGGAAATATACAATATAACGGTCTGCAAAGGAATTTTGAATTTTATTCTGTAATGGTAGGGAGCTTCAATCCCGTTTCTCCACAATACGCTTGTGCCGGGAGAAAGCACCTTGCCTTCATTAAGCGGCAGTTTCCAGATTTTGCCTGGAATTTTTCTGGCAGGGTCTGACAGGAATCTGTAGCTCAGTTCATTTGTTGTGATAATTCCGTCCAGCATTGAAGGTATCATTGTCCATCTTGTGTATAACGGCAAAAGTTCATATCCTGCAATAAATACCTTATTTTCATGGGCAATTCTTATCCATGAATTGAAAATGAACTCTTCTTTGGTCGCAGAACCAAGCGGAGTTGGAATCTGAAGGATTATTCCCTTTACATTGGTCACAAGGGGAAGAGTGAGCACTGTTTCCATGATCAACCCTTCTCCCAGGTCGTCCAGTACAAGCGTCTGCCAGTATTTAAGCCCTTCAGGAAATTGTCCCTGGTGGATCAGGTCACGTTTTTTGCAGAAATTTTCATATGAGCGTTCAGATACCCTTCTGGATGCTTTAAATTTAAGAGGGGCAAGCGGCTCAAGCATTTTAAGGGCCTCATTGTCATCTTCAGGAACAAGGATAAGCAGGTTTATTTTTCCAAGCCCCTTTTTCAGCAGTTTTAAAAAGTCAAGGATAATAGGTGATATCTGGTTGTTCTGCAGCACCCATATTATTGCCGGTTTGTGTTCAGGTTCATTCATGGAAAAAGTCTTTTATTCTAAAAGGTTAATACTGCTTGGAATATTTATGACGCTGTCCTCAAGTCTCTGCGCACATTCAAGTGGCATTGAAGGACATTTTCTGTACATGGGCAGGGTGTTCATCAGCCTCCATACAGGCCGGGTCTGTATACCCATGCTGTTTGTCTTTTCAAGAATATCATTTAATAATTTTCTGTCCGGCCTGTCAAGTATCAGCGTGTTTAGCCAGAAATTGGATTTTCCATAGCCAGGTTCCTTGAGCATATGAACGCCTTGCACTGAATCAAAAGCTTTTGCATATTTTGCAGCAAGTTCTCTTTTTTTTGTCAGGAATTCAGGAAGCTGTTCAATCTGGGCGCACCCAATGGCAGCATTGATGTTTGGCATTCTGTAATTGAATCCTGTCATATCGTGAAAATATTCCCATCTGCTTCTGTGACAGCGTGCTGTGGTTGTCAGGTGTTTGAGTTTTTGTGCTGTATCTTCATTGCTGCAAAGAACAGCTCCGCCTCCTCCTGTGGTAATGGTTTTGTTCCCGTTGAAACTTAAGGTTCCGCAGATACCGAATGTGCCGGTATGCCGGTTCCCGCAGAAAGAGCCTATGGATTCTGCCGCATCCTCAACTATGCTTAGGCAAAATTTCTGGCATAGTTTTTGTAATCTGTTCATGTCAACCGGTATGCCAAAAATATGCACAGGAATAATGGCCCTGACAGGGCAGCGGGTTATGCTGTTGACCAGGGTGTTGTTTTTTATATGTGTTACATTGTTAAGATATTTTTCCAGGTTTTCAATGTCAATGCCGAGGGTTTCCGGGCAGGAATCAATAAAATGCGGAACAGCGCCGCAGTAAGTTGCGGCATTTGCAGTGGCAACAAATGTAAGTGCAGGCATCAGAACTTCATCTCCAGGCTGCACTCCTGCTGCCAGAAGTGCCGCGTGCAGCGCACTTGTCCCGTTTGATGTGGCAACGGCAAATGGCGAGCCTGTGAACCTGGATAGCATTTTTTCAAATTCTGTTACATAATTCCCTATGGAAGACACAAAACGTGAGTCAATACAGTCATTAATGTATTTTTTTTCATTGCCGAGGAAAAACGGTTCATGCAGAGGTATGGGGCGGTGTGGGGGGAGAACCTGCTCCAGGGTATGAATGATGTCAGAGGCGGTTTTTTTCATTTACTGCTGCGGCCCTTTAAGTTTAAAGGTTGAGAACTCGATAGTATATGATATAAGTGTTCTGATCAACCTGTGCACTATAAAAGGCACTGACATGGTTTGTCAAATTATTTAAGGAGGCACTGAATGCTTGAAAAATTATTGATAAATCCTGATTTTACCATTGCCCGGACTCTCAAACAATTCAATGCTTCAGGAGAAAAAGTGCTCCTTGTGGTTGAACACAAAATTCTCAAGGGTGTTATCACAGATGGGGATATAAGAAGGGCTGTACTTTCCGGAGCTTCTTTGGAACAGCCCATAACCGGAATTTATAATGAATCTCCAACCTGCCTTTTGGAGTCGGAATTTGACGTTGAAAATGCAAAAAAGAAATTTCTGGAACACAAGATAGATCTTCTTCCCATTGTAAATAATGAAAATGAAGTTGTTGACTATATTTCATGGACAATGGCATTTTCAGGCCAGGGTGTTTTTTCAAAACCCATGGGCAGGGTTGATATTCCTGTGGTTATAATGGCAGGAGGCAGAGGGACAAGACTTGAGCCTGTGACCACCATTATTCCCAAACCCCTGATTCCGGTCGGCTCAAAAACCATTGTGGAACATATAATGGACAGGTTCATGAAAAACGGAATAAATGAGTTCTTTTTCACGCTCAATTATCTCGGAGAGATGATAAAAGCCTATCTTGTCAGCATTGACCGCAGCAATATTCTTCATTACGTGTTTGAGCAGGATTATTACGGAACCGCCGGCAGCCTGAGGCTTATGAAAGATGAGCTTCCCTGCAATTTTATTGTTTCAAACTGTGATATACTTGTTGATGTTGATTATTCCAAGGTTGTGGAATTTCACAAAACCAATGATGCATTCATTACCATGGTTTCCGCTTTTCAGCGTCACAGCATTCCCTATGGTGTCATTGAGTTCGGCGAAAACGGGATTGTTACCGGTATTCAGGAAAAACCTGAGAAAACGGTTGTAATAAATACAGGGGTTTATATAGTTGATTTAAAATGTCTTGATTATATTCCGGAAGGATGCATGTTTCATATGACAGATCTTATTGATGCCTTGATGAAGGATAACAGGAAAATATGCACATATCCCGTGAATGGAGATGATTATATCGATATCGGCCAATGGGATGAATACAGAAAGGCTGTCAAACAATTCACATGACCATGAAAAAAAAATGCCTTGTGGCAGGTTTCGGATCCATTGGCATGCGTCATGCAGATCTGCTGGCTGATATGGGGTTTGAGGTTTTTGTTGTAACAGCAAGAAAAAATATTCCCCATGAATCATTTGAAACTCTGGAGAAAGCCTTGTCAGAATATAAATTTGACTATGCCATTGTCTGCCTTCCCACTTCAGAACATTATGGAGCTGTTCGCAAACTTGCAGACCACGGGTTCATGAACCCTGTGCTTGTTGAAAAACCATTGTTTGAAAGATCAGGATACGCCCTGCCCGTGCCAATGCAGATTTTTGTCGGTTACAATCTGAGGTTTCACCCTGTTATGCGCAGATTATATGAATTGATTCAGGGAAAAACCCTTTATTCCATGCATGTATATTGCGGGCAATATCTTCCCTGGTGGCGGAAGAATCGTGATTTCAGAAAAACATACTCAGCTTATGCATCGGCAGGCGGCGGGGTGCTCAGGGATCTGAGCCATGAACTTGATTATGTATGCTGGCTTGCAGGGCCCTGGAAACAGCTTGCTGCAAAGGGAGGGCATTTAAGCTGCCTTGAAATTGATTCTGATGATGTTTTCTGTTTGCTCATGGAAACCGAACATTGCCCTGCTGTCACCCTTCAGGTTAATTATCTTGACCGAAATGTGAAGCGTGAAATCTGTGTCAATGGCGAAAATTTTTCCGCAAAGGCGGATCTTATTGCCGGTGTCCTGGAAGTGAACGGCAAAAAAGAGGTTTATGACACAGAAAAAAATTTTACCTATATTGAACAGCATAGGGATATATTATCAGGCACTGCATGCACTGTCTGCACAGGGGAACAGGCCTGTGCCACGCTTGAACTGATTGATGCCGCTGAAAAGGCATCCCGGAAAAGAATATGGATAAAAAGAAACTGAAAGTTTATGGTTTTATTTTTGCGAGGGGCGGGTCAAAGGGCGTGAAGAACAAGAATATCCGTGTGATTGCAGGAAAACCGCTGATAGCCCATGCCATAGATGCTGCCTTGAAAACCAGGCTGGTGGAACGTGTCATTGTTTCAACGGATAGTGAGCTGATCGCGGAAACAGCCATTGACGCAGGAGCTGAAGTTCCGTTCCTGCGGCCTGATTTTCTTGCCTCTGATACAAGCCCTGAATGGCTTTCATGGCAGCATGCTGTAAAATTTTTTATGGATACTGGCCACAATTTTGATATTTTTGTTTCAATTCCAGCCACTTCTCCTCTGAGGAAACCGGAAGATATTGACAGGTGTATAAATGCCCTGGCTGATGACGAAAATGCGGATGGAGTAATCAGTGTCTGTCCTTCTGTACGCCATCCAGCCTTTAATATGGTTGTTCTGGATCAAAGAGGGTATGCATCAGTTGCGGCGCCGGCAGAACGTAATATTGCACGGCGCCAGGATGTCCCCAAAATGTATGACATAACCACTGTTGCATATGCTGCAAAGCCTGAATTCATCCTGAAGGCTTCATCTTTTATGGAAGGAAGAATCAGAACAATTGAAGTGCCGCAGCAAAGAGCCCTGGATATTGATTCGGAGTTTGATCTGAAACTGGCGGAATTAATTATAAAAAGCGGACTCTTAAAGGAGTAGAATTATGGGAAAACGGATCATTGTGACAGGCGGAGTGGGTTTTTTAGGATCGCATCTGTGTGAAAAGCTGCTTGACCTGGGCCATGAAGTATTGTGTGTTGATAATTGCTTTACAGGCTCAAAGAAAAATATTCATCATCTGATGGATAATCCTGATTTTGAATTTATCCGTCACGACATAACCTTTCCTTTGTATCTTGAAGCTGATGAAATATATAATCTTGCCTGTCCTGCATCGCCTGTGCATTATCAGCATGATCCGGTTCAGACGCTTAAAACCTGTGTGCATGGAGCAATTAATATGCTGGGGCTTGCCAAGAGGCTGAATATCAAAATATTTCAGGCATCAACATCGGAAGTTTACGGTGATCCCGCCATAAGCCCTCAGAAGGAATCATACTGGGGCAATGTAAATCCCATTGGCATAAGGTCTTGTTATGATGAAGGCAAAAGATGTGCTGAGACGCTTTTTTATGATTATTTCCGCAAACACGGGCTGAAAATAAAAATTGCCAGGATATTCAATACATATGGTGAGAGAATGGCGAAAAATGACGGGCGTGTTGTTTCCAATTTTATTGTGCAGGCATTGAAAAATCAGCCTGTAACAGTTTATGGAGATGGAAGCCAGACAAGATCATTCTGCTATGTAAGCGATATGATTGACGGGTTTGTAAAACTGATGGAATCGGATGATTCTGTTGTCGGCCCTGTCAACCTTGGAAATCCTGCTGAAATGTCCATACTGGAAATAGCTCAGAAGATAATTGATATGACCGGCTCTGATTCAAAAATTATTTTCAGGCCCCTGCCTTCGGATGATCCGGTTCAGCGCAGGCCTGATATTTCACTTGCAAGGGAAAAGCTGGGATGGCTGCCGGAGATTGGGCTTGATCAGGGCCTTTCAAGCACAATTAAATATTTTAAAACAATTTTGAATTAAATCATGAAAAAGCCTCTCATTCTCATCGGTGGCGGCGGGCACTGCATGGCATGCATTGATGTTATTGAACGCCAGGGATTATTTCAGATTGCAGGCATAGTGGATACCGCTGATAAAATAGGCCATTGTGTTCTGAACTACAGGGTTATTGCTTCAGACGAACAATTGTCTGAGCTTGCTTCCAGGTTTGATAATTTTCTGATCACCCTTGGACAGATTAAAAGCCCTGATAAAAGGATCAAATTGTTCAATATACTGGAAAATCTGGGAGTGAATCTCCCTGTGGTGATTTCTCCCCATGCCCTTGTCTCGGATTACGCAGCAATTGGGAAGGGTACGATTATCATGCATCACAGCCTTGTGAATGCAGGAGCTGTTATCGGTTCCAACTGCATTATAAATTCAAAGGCCCTGATCGAGCACAATGTGTGCATAGGAGATCATTGTCATGTTTCAACAGGAGCAATTGTCAATGGTGATGCAGTGGTCGGGACAGGATGTTTTGTGGGCAGCGGCTCAGTGGTCAGGGAGGGTGTCAGAATCGGCACAAATAATATTGTCAGTGCAGGGACAAGGATTATGCGGGATATTGAATCTGCATGATATATGAAGAAAAGGTTTGTATAATGTTTTCACAAAATCGGAACTAAAGGGTCATGGACAGGGTTTTTATCATTGCAGAAGCAGGCGTAAATCATAATGGAGATGTCAGCGTTGCGGAGAAACTCATTGATGCAGCCGTCAAATCTGGTGCGGATGCTGTCAAATTTCAGACGTTCCGTGCTGAAGAGCTATGTTCACAGGACAGTCCTCTTGCCGAATATCAGAAAGAAAACTGCCCTGTTTCAAAAACTCAGTATCAAATGCTTAAGGATTTGCAATTAAATGAAAAACTGCATATTCATCTTATGAATTATGCAAAGATGCGTCATATAAAATTCATGTCAAGCCCCTTTGACATCACCAGCATTGATCTGCTTGACCGCCTTGGAATGGATATATTTAAAATACCCTCGGGTGAGATCACAAACCTTCCTTATCTTGAAAGGATAGGATCTTTAGGCAGGCAGGTTATTTTGTCCACAGGAATGGCTGATATGGACGAAATAAGATTTGCCGTTGAAGTTATTAATAAAGCTGGTACGGATCGCGACAATATTGCGCTGCTGCACTGCTGTACAGATTATCCAGCTTCTATGGAAGATGTCAATCTTAAAGCCATAAGAACCATGGCCGGGCAGTTTGAGTGTATGAAAATCGGGTATTCAGACCATACAGAAGGTATCGAGGCCGCTGTGGCAGCAGTTGCAATGGGAGCTGTAATTATTGAAAAACATTTCACCCTTGACCGGAATATGTCAGGGCCTGATCACAGGGCAAGCCTTGTGCCCGGAGAATTGAAAGGCATGGTTTGTGCAATACGAAACATAGAAAAGGCTATGGGTACAGGCATAAAACAGCCGTCTGCCCCGGAAATAAAGAACAGGGCAATTGTAAGGAAAAGTATTGTTGCTTTAAAAAACATAAAAAAAGGGGAAAAATTTTCTCAGTCCAATATAACGACCAAGAGGCCGGGAACCGGAATTTCTCCTGTTGAATGGTACAATGTCCTGGGTAAAAAGGCGGTTAAAAATTTTAAGGCGGATGAACTGATTTGTTTTTGAATGAGAAACCAAGGAAAATAGGGGTATTTACAGGGGCGCGATCTGAATACTGGCTTTTAAAGCCTCTGATCAGCGGGATAGACAGGGATGACAGCCTTGAACTGATATTGATTGTAAGCAGTATGCATCTGTCTCCTGAATTTGGCATGACATGCAAGGTGATAGAAAATGACGGATTCAGGATTGCTGAAAAAATTGAAACTCTTTTAAGCTCGGACTCTCCCACCGGAGCGGGCAAGGCCGTCGGCCTGGGCCTGATCGGATATTCAGAAGCCCTTGAAAGGCAGAAACCCGATATGATGATTCTTCTGGGAGACAGATATGAGACCCTTGCAATGGCTATTGCCTGTGTGCTGCACAATATTCCTGTTTCGCATATTCATGGAGGAGAATTAACAATTGGCGCCTGGGATGATGCTTTCCGTCATTCAATTACAAAAATGAGCACTCTGCATTTTGCATGTGCAGATGAGTATGCAAAAAGAATTGTGCAGATGGGAGAATGCCCTGACCGGGTATTCAATGTCGGAGCACTTGGCGTGGAGGCTGTTACAAAGGTACGCTGCCTGACAAAAAAACAATTTTACGAACTTGCCGGTTTTTCACTGGATGAAGTTTTTTTTCTTGTTACATTTCACCCGGTCACATCGGAACCTGACTATGGTATTTCAGGGTTTCATGAACTGACAGATGCCCTGGCAGATGAAAAATTTTCAAATTACAGAATAATCTTTACCAAAGCCAATTCAGATGCAGGAGGCAGGCTGATTAACTCGTTTATTGATCAATATGTCAATGATTATCCTGAAAGGGCTGTGTCCTTTGATGCCATGGGTCAGGTTAATTACCTGAGTGCAATGAGGTTTGCCTGTGTAATGGCTGGAAATTCCTCCAGCGGCATTCTTGAGGCTCCGTGCTTTAAACTGCCTGTTGTCAATATAGGCACCCGTCAGGATGGAAGGCTGCGGGCGGACAATGTAATTGACTGTTCTCCTGACAGAAATTTAATTGTGAATGCCCTTGAAAAGGCTTTGGCTCCGGAATTCAGGGCCAGGCTTGAAAATATGAAAAATCCTTTTTACAGGGCTTCAACTTCCCGCGCTATAAAGGACATGATCAAAAATTATGATTTGAACACGGCAGGAGTGAAAAATTTTTTTGATCTGGATTTTGATTTTCCTGAAGGATACATGAAAGGCGAAAGATAAATGCAGGCCATTGTATGTGGACTTGGTTCCATGGGAAGGCGCAGGATAAGGATCCTGAACAGAAAGTTTCCGGATATCAGGATATGTGCAGTTGACACTGACAGGAAAAAACTGGATTCAGTAAATCAGGAAACCAATTCAGCACATTATGATTTTTTTAAGGCTTTCAGGGATTTCAGGCCTGACATTGTTTTTATATGTACTCCGCCTGCAACCCATTCCGGCCTTGCTGCTTTTGCTCTTGAAAACAAGGCCCATGTTTTTTCAGAGCTCAATCTTGTGTCAGACGGGTATGATGAAATACAAAGGGCTGCAAAGGCAAATTCCAGGGTGGCTTTTTTGTCCTCGACTTTTCTATACCACAGGGAAATCAGATGGATAATTGAAAACGTGCATAATTGCGGGCCGTTATCCTACCGGTATCATACAGGCCAGTATCTTCCTGACTGGCATCCCTGGGAAGATTATCGCAGTTTTTTTGTGGCAAAAAAGGAAACAAGCGCATTAAGAGAAATCATGGCCATTGAGTTTCCCTGGATTTTTAAGGCTTTTGGCGGGGTGGTCGATTATAGATGTATGGCACATACCCTGTCCGAGTTTGAACTTGATTATCCTGATTCTGTTCACCTCATTGTGAAACATGAGAGCGGTCATGCCGGCAGTATAAGTTTTGACTGTGTCAGTGCAAAACCTGTAAGGCAGCTCGAAGTTTACAATGATAAAAATTTTATTGAATGGAAAGGCGCACCAGGAACCCTGACCAGGTATCTGAACGATAAAAAGGAAACCTGTCCTGTGAAATTGTATCAGGATATTATTGATGATGCACAATTTGCAGAATTTATTTTTGACAATCCATATGAACAGGAAATGCATGATTTCTTTGAAATGATTAAAAATCCGGCTCTGGCTCCTGCCCACGATTATGAAAAGGACAAAATTATTATCGATTTCATTGACAGAATTGAGAACAGCCTATGAAAAGCATGTCACGCAAATATATACGCATTATTCCAAAGCTTGATATCAAGGGGCCGAATCTTGTCAAGGGTGTTCATCTGGAAGGGCTCAGAGTGCTTGGAACGCCTGAAGAATTTGCGCGCAGATATTATGAAGACGGTGCAGATGAACTTATATATATTGACCTTGTGGCAAGTCTTTACAGAAGAAGTAATCTTGTTGAGATAGTAAAGCGTATTGCGGACAGGATTTTTATTCCCCTGACAGTGGGAGGAGGCATCAGAACCATTGAAGATATGCACGAACTGCTGAGGGCGGGAGCTGATAAAATAGCAGTCAATACAGCGCTGTTTGAAAATATTGGCCTGCTTGAAAAAGGAGCTGCCATATATGGTTCCCAATGTATGGTCGTTTATATTGAGGCGAAAAAAAATAGTTCAGGGGTCTATGAATGCATGCACACCAATGCCAGGGAGAACAGCGGAATTGAAGTGCTTGAATGGATAGATACAGTTGCAGGTAAAGGTGCCGGAGAGATTTTTCTGACCTTTGTGGATACAGAGGGAACAGGCAGGGGAGTTGATATTGAGTTTCTGGATATATTGAGCGGCAGAATCAGTATTCCTCTTATTGTGAATGGAGGATATGGTAATTGCAGCCATATCTTTGAGGCAGTAAGGCATGGGGCAGATGCGGTGGCAGCAGCCTCAATATTTCACTATCATGAAATTGAACGGCTTGAAACTGTGCAGGCAAGACATAAAGAAGGCAATACAGCATATATTGACCATAAAAGATCGGCCAATACAAGATTTTTAAGTGATGCCATTCAGCCTGTGGGAATTGGGGCTTTAAAACAGGAAGTTTATCTTGCCGGCCTTCCGTGCCGAAACGAGAAACCGTGTGATTCCGCCCTGGCACAGGCATGTGTTCCAGGCGGTAAAGTCTGTAATGCCATTGTGGTGGATTATGAAATGGGCAATATTTTCAGCCTTTGCCGTGCATTGAAAAAAATAGGGGTCAATGTTGCCGTAACAAGGGATCCTGATCTTGTGTTAAATGCTGACTATCTTATTCTTCCAGGAGTGGGTGCATTTCCAAAGGCAATGGAGAATCTTGGGAAAACAGGACTTGGGGAAGCTGTTTCAGCCCATGCTGCAAAGGGCAGGCCTCTTTTGGGTATATGCCTTGGAATGCAGCTTTTGTTTTCACACAGCAATGAAATGATCTTTTCAGAGGGCCTTGGTATTATTGCAGGAAAAGTGGAAAAGCTTTTCAGGGAAAACAAACCTGAGCACAGCCTGAAACTGCCCCATATAGGATGGAATACACTTGATTATCCTGAAATTTCTGATGGTGATTTTTCCTGGGACAATACGGTTTTTTCAGGGGTCAGCCCGGGAGATTGCGCATATTTTGTGCATTCATATATTGTGAAGCCAGAGGATCAGGATTGTGTGCTTGCCGAGACAGAATACGGGCCTGAGAAATTCTGCTGCGCTGTTCAGAAGGACAATGTTGCAGGATGCCAGTTTCATCCTGAGTTGAGTGCAACAGCCGGGCTCAGAATATTAAATGGATTTTTTGGAATAAAATAATTCTGGAATTGTATGAAATGAAAAAATTATTTGAAAAACAGCCTGAAAGAATGCCTTTGATTGACAGTCAGCTTCCTGAACTTCCAAAGGATGTTGTTTTCTGTAAAAAATGTGTTACCTCCAATCAGAGGCCCAGGATTGTGTTTGATGATAAGGGAGTGTGCGGAGCCTGCAGATACGCTGAAAAAAAGGATAGCGCCTTTGACTGGGACGAACGGGAAAGAATGCTGAAGGAACTTCTGGACAGGCACCGTTCAAAAGACGGTTCATATGATGTTATTGTCCCGTCAAGCGGAGGCAAGGACAGCGGATATGTGGCTCACCAGTTGAAGCATGAATATGGAATGCATCCCCTTACTGTGACATGGGCACCTTTCATGTATACTGAAATAGGGCGCAAAAATTATGATAATTTTGTTCACTCAGGGTTTGATAATATTTTCTTTTATCCGGACGGAATCATACACAGAAAGCTTGCCCGCATTGCCTTTGAATGCAATGGAGATGCCTGGGATCCCTTTGCGTGGGGCCAGAAAGGATTTGCCTTTCAGATGGCTCTGAAGTTCAGGATTCCTCTCATTTTTTACGGTGAAAACGGGGAACTGGAATATGGAGGCACCCTGAAATATGAAAACAAACCCTTTGAGGATGTCAATGATTTCAGGGATATCTATTTCAGGGGGAACGGAGTGGATGAGCTTGTGAAAATCGGTCATGAGCACCGTGTATTTTCAGATGAGGAAATTAAAAACAATAATTTTGAAATATACAGGGTTCCTGACATGGATCTGATTGACAGGGCAGGCATACAGATGCACTGGTTTTCCTTTTACAAGAAATGGATTCCCCAGGAAAATTATTATTATGCCGTGGAGAACACGGGATTTGAAACCAACCCTGAAAGATCAGAAGGCACATATACCAAATATGCAAGCATTGATGACAAGACAGACGGTTTTCATTTCTGGCTGGGCTACCTCAAGTTTGGTATGGGAAGAACAACCAGGGATGCTTCCATGGAAATCAGGAGCAATCATATAACCCGCGAGGAAGCTGTTGCCCTGGTGAACCGGTATGACGGGGAATTTCCTGCAAAATATTTTTCACAATTTCTTGAGTATCTTGACCTTTCAGAAGACAGGTTCCGGGAAATTACCGACAGTCTCAGAACGCCACACCTGTGGGAAAAAAAGGATGGCCAGTGGCACCTGAAGCATAAGGTACAATAAACAGAGAGGAAGATCATGAGACCCATTTCAGAAATGTCCGTAATTCAGATTGAGGTAACCAACAGATGCCATTTAAGCTGTGCTCACTGCACAAGGCATGTGGGTCACCATAAAAAGCCGTTTACCATGAGCCTTGACCAGATCAGGAACGCCATTGAATCCCTTGAGGGATTTTCCGGCCATATCGGGCTCATGGGCGGTGAACCTGCAGTCCACCCTGATTTTGTTGAAATCCTGCATATTTACAAGGAGATGATTCCTGAAAAAGAAAGGCGGGAATTGTGGACAGCAGGGTATAAATGGGATGAATACAAAGATTTGTGCCACGAGGTGTTCAACGAGGAACTTATTGCCTACAATGATCATTCCAATCCTGAAGAAGGCTGGCATCAGCCCCTTTTGATAGCCATTGAAGAGGTGATTACTGACAGGGAACTTATGTGGAAAATGATTGACAACTGCTGGGTTCAGTTAAGGTGGTCCGCATCAATCACTCCCAGGGGAGCTTTTTTCTGTGAGGTGGCCGCAGCCCAGGATCATCTTTTTGACGGGCCCGGCGGGTGGAAGGTTGAAAAGGGTTGGTGGAAACGTACTCCTGACGACCCTGACTTCAGAGAACAGGTGGAACGTTATTGCCCCCGGTGCAGTGCCTGTCTTCCCATGCCCATGATACCGAATAACCATGAATACAGGGATCATATATCGCCCGGGAATTTTGAAAGGCTGAAAAGGGCAGGCTCACCCAAAATTACCCAGGGCAGGTATATGGTTGAAGATATCAGTGCGCTGGCTGAATATGTAAAGGATGCAGATGGAAAGCCGGGCCCTCACAGGGGCTCCTTTGCAAAGTTTCCCTCCTGGACTCCGTGGAATTACAGGTCAGCTGTGTACAATGCTCCTGGCGAAGGCTCTCTTACCGCGGAAGAGGTGAGAAAAATTCAGCTGGGCAGAAAATAAAGCGCTGGTAACCCAGAGGATTATAATGGCAGATACACAGAAAAGAGGTTTTCAGGACAGGGTGATTTCAGGGGCAAGGGCTTTGTATTACAGCCTTTATGAGCCTGTGCGGCTTAAAAGGGAAAGAAAACTCCATGCACATGAGTATGAAAAAAACAGATACAAGCCTTTGATAAGCGTATATGTTCCCACCTATAACAGGGCAGAGCTTCTAATGGAAAGGGCGGTGGCTTCTGTCCTGAATCAGACGTATACAAATTTTGAGTTTATAATCATTGGAGATCATTGCACAGATGAAACCGAGAAATTGGTGAAATCCATCAGGGACAGGAGAATAAGGTTCCATAATATTCCCAGAAGAGGGTACCGCTACCCTCCGACCCCTGAGAACCACTGGTTTGCAGGGCCTGTCATTGCTGCCAATACAGCCCTTGAAATGGTAAGGGGAGAATGGATAGCAAGGATTGACGATGATGATATCTGGACCGAAGATCATCTTGAGGTTCTTCTGGATTTTGCCCTTGAAGGAGATTATGAGTTTGTGTCCAGTGCCTACAGAACAATACGTCATGGCAGGGAAATAATAGTTGATGAAAAAGACAGTATCCCGCGCATCGGAGGAACCCAGACCTGGCTTTACCGTTCCTATATGAAATTTTTCAGATACAATATCGACTGCTGGCGTAAGGCATGGAACAGGGTCAATGATACAGATATCCAGGACAGAATGTACAAAGCAGGAGTCAGGATGGGGTTCTGTGAAAAAGTAACCTGTCATATCGTTCCAAGGCCGGGCGAAGACACGGTGGGCCTTGAAGCCTACCGCGTAACAGCAGAGGAAAAAATGGAGCATTTCAGGTTTGCAGACTGAGGTAAAATTATGGCGGAATATGAAAAACAGACAAATCACAGATCCATGGGTGTTATGGACTGGCTCAATGAGCTTAACAATGCTGTTTTGTCCACAAAATGCAGAATAAACTTGCAGGAAGAGCCGCTTGACAGGGCAATTGAAACCGTGACCTGCATGTTTGAAAGAGCTGAATCGGAAAATGCAAGTATTTTCTGGGCAGGCAACGGCGGCAGTGCAGCCATATGTTCCCATCTTTCCCAGGATGTTCTGAACAGGCTTGGAATCAGATCCATTTATATGGGGGATTCTGCCTTGATGTCCTGTATGGCCAATGATTTTGGATATGAAAATGTATATTCCCGGCCTTTGGAGCGATTTATGCGCAGGAACGATATACTGATTGCAATTTCAAGTTCAGGCAATTCGGAAAATATTGTGTCATGCGTGGAAGTGGCAGGGCAAAAGGGCGTCCATGTTATCACCCTGTCCGGTATGAAGGACGATAACAGGTTGTTCAATTCCAGGTGCAGGGTTTCCTTTTTGATTGAATCGGAACTTTACGGGATTGTTGAGACAGGTCATGAAGCATTGCTGCACGCCATTATTGAAACTGCCTGGCTTAATACCTGTAATATAAAAAACACCTGATATTTTAAGGCAAAAGGGGGAAACGTGAAAGTATTACTTGTCGTGCCAAGGACATTGGGTACCTCTTATGGATTTACAAATTTTCCAATAGGGCTTGCATATATTTCTTCCGCTGTAAAGGCTGCAGGGCATGACGTGCATATTCTTGACCTGAACAATTATTACAGCCCCATTTTTCATGTGGGGATATTGCAGATGTTGCTGAAACGCGAAATCAATAAATTCAACCCTGATATAGTTGCCACAGGAGGCCTGTCTGCCATATATGACCAGATTCATGCGATCATAGAACTTGCAAGACAGATAAAACCCGGTGTTGTGACTGTCATGGGCGGCGGATGTGTAAGCAGTGACCCTGAAGTTATAATGGAGAATATTCATGCTGATTTCGGGGTGATAGGGGAAGGAGAAGTCACAATTGTGGATCTTATTGAGCACCTTGAAGCAGGTGCTCAGGATTTTGAGAATGTTGACGGTATTATTTTCAGGCGGGGCACCCAGCTTGTGACAACTTCTCCAAGGCAGCCTATAATGGATCTGGACAGCATCCCTTTTCCCGATTATGAGGGGTTTGACATTAATTGCCATCTTGACAGACAGACGCTGACTGATCAGGATGTTCATCCCTTTAATAATCTTCGTGTGTTCGAGATTGCAGCAAGCAGATCATGCCCTTTTAAATGTACATTCTGTTTTCACCCTGTCGGAGATAAATACAGGAAACGCTCAATCGGGTCAGTATTGTCCGAGATCCGCTATCTTGTGGATAATTACAAAGTTAATTATATGCTGCTCAATGATGAGCTTTTTGCAAGTGATAAAAACTGGCTGCTTGATTTTTGTTCGGGAGTTAAACAATTGGGGATCAAGTGGCAGGCTCAACTGAGGGTGGATATAGTTGATGATGAACTGATTGCGCTGCTGAAGGATGCAGGCTGTATCTACATAAGCTACGGGCTTGAAAGCGCAAGCCCGACAATTCTTAAAAGCATGCGCAAGAAGATCACCGTAAAACAGATTGAAAATGCCCTTGAGATAACAAAGAATCATGATATTCTGATTCAGGGTAATTTCATATTCGGAGACAGGGCAGAGACACTTGAAACCATTGTGGAAACCCTGAACTGGTGGTTCAGGCACAGGGAATACAGAATAAATCTGTCCCACCTTATTGCCTATCCCGGCACAGCACTTTATCGTTATGCAATTGAAGAGGGCCTGATAAAGGGCAATCGCATTGAATATATCAAAAACGGATGCAAGGGCCTGAAACAGCTGAATCTGACCCGGCTCCCTGCTGATGTTTTCAATTCAATGCTCCAGATAATACTTGGAAATTTAAGGCCGGGCAATTTTGAACCTGCCATCATATCTGAATGTATTCCAAAAGGCTGTGACCCATACCAGGGATATTACTATTCAGCCCGCATGAAATGCCCGTACTGCGGCATGGAGGATGATTATTTTCCCATTCATTCAAAATATGTCAGGTTTAATCTTAAAACCTATCGTGATTTCGGGTTTGGATGCAGGTTCTGCAATCAGCGCATGACGTTTCTGCCCCCGGAAATTGAAATGCAGTTTGTGGATATTGTAAAAAAAGGGTGTAATAGAATTGTTATTCTGGGGGCAGATGAAAATACAAAGCTGATCATCAATACCAGCCACACCCTGCAGAATCATGTACAATTTATTTTATGTGAACCCGGGTTCGGTGATAAACAGATCCATGGCATCAGGGTGAAAACCATAGCAGATACTGATGTGGATTTTAAAGATATTAACGGGGTCATTCAATTGTCAGGGCTGAGCGGAGCATACAGCTCTATTGCTCAAAGAATTTCAGAAAAGGGGATACCTTTGTTTAACCTGTCTGAATTATTCCGTTTTTTTGTCCGTCGTGAAACAAAGGAACAGATTCAGGCTCACCTTAATGAAACAGCAGCAAAAATCGATGTGGCAAAAAATAACTCGAATTTTGATGAAGCAAATTTTTTACTGGCAGAATTGCTTGAATCTTATCCTGATATTCTTGACATACACAGAAACATGCTTGAATCAGCAGGCTACAGAAAGGATTTTAAACAGTTTTTTGATGTGGCATATACCATTGCAGCCCTGGCTCCAAAGGGACAATTTGAAAGAATAAGACAATACCTTGTGGAGTGTTTTTACCAGTTTGTGAATTCTGGCCTTGCCTGTGAAGCCCGTCAGATCATGGAGGTGCTTGTTTTCAGAAATCCGGCAATGGACAGGGCTGTGCTGCAGCCAATGGAAAATGCGCTGGCAGCTGCTCAGGGCAGTCTGGTTTTTAAAGATCAGGAAAAAATATGATGAAACAGGGATACAGTCTGACTGACATGGAAAAAATCGCAAGGGAAATAAGGAAAACCATAGTGCGGATGTCCCATGATTCAGGGGCATCGCACCTCGGCTCTGCCTTGTCATGTGTTGATATTCTGGTGGCATTGTACTGGGGAAGCGCCAATATTGATAAAAACAATACAGACCTGCCGTCAAGGGACAGGATTATTCTGAGCAAAGGGCATGCAATTGCTGCACTTTATGCAGTACTGGCACTCAAGGGAATTATTGATAAAACCCTGCTGAAAACATTTTGCGAGCCCGGCAGCATACTTGAGGAACATCCAGGGCCTGAAAGCCCTGCCGGAGTCGAGGCGGCAACAGGTTCCCTCGGTCATGGCCTTTCCCTTGGCGCAGGAATGGCACTTGCCGGAAAAATAAAAGCTCAGGATTACAATGTTTATGTCCTGGGCAGCGATGGCGAATGCAATGAAGGCTCTGTATGGGAAGCAGCCATGATGGCAGCAGGCCGGAATCTTGGCAGGCTGTGTGTGATAATTGATTACAACAAATGGCAGGCAACCGGAAGGAGCCGTGAGATTACAGCTCTTGAACCCTTTGCTGATAAATGGAAAGCATTTGGATGGGACAGCGCTGAAGTGGACGGGCATGATATTGAAGCGTTGACCAAAGCTTTGTCAGTGATGAAAAAGCGCAGGAAAAAGCCGTTTGCACTAATTGCCCATACAATCAAGGGCAGGGGAGTGTCTTTCATGGAGGACGACAATAACTGGCACTACAGGATTCCCAATGCAGCAGAACTTGAACAGGCCTTAAAAGAACTGGAGACATAAATCAAAATGAATGATGAAAATTTGCAGATCAAAATCAGTGCTGAAATCCATAATAATTGCCTTTGCCTGACATATATGCTTGACAGTGATTTGATTATAAAGGAAAAAAAACTGGATAATTTTGATCCTTCCAAAGAAAATATTAAGATGTATTATTTCTGGTGGATGTTGAATGCCTTTAAGCCTCTTTTTTCTGAAATGCCCGTGGAAAATATCCAGATTGAGTTTACCCAGGAGTGTAAAGACAAGTTTTTTCAGATGCTGTCATTTTGCTATAAGGTGCTGAAAAATACCAATGAGGCTGTCAGGCAGTGTATTGAAGACAAAAATTGTGCCAGAGGAAATGACAGGATTCTGTTTTTTGATGTCGGGGAAAATGTTAATTTTAAAAAAATATATGATCGGGGTGTGGAGCTTGATAATAAAAAAACATTGTATCTGAATTTTGATCCGGGATTCAATCCTGTTGAACGCAAATGGGAAAAAACTGCTCCTCCCATGTCAGTGGAAGAATTTGTACGCTATATAAAAGACAACCGGATAGGGAAAATCGTTTCAATCAATCATTATCTGCTGGAAAAATACCTTGATCAGGGTGTTTATATTCTGGCGGTTTTTCAGTTTCTTGGGATTGATTATATTATTATTGACCTTGATAATTATGATCTGGTTCCGCAGGGGTATCTGTATAAAAAATTTTATAATACGGGGAATCACAGGCGGTTTTCATATGCCCAGTTTCATGTTTTCTGGGATGAATATTATGGGTTGACAAATGTTTCAAGAATAGGGTTTCCCCATGAAAACAGGAGGGGTTTTTCATTCCAGAAACTGGATGATGATTATAAGATTGTTGTCATGAGCAATTCAAGGATTAATGAGATCCTGCCCATGCTCAATCCCATTGTTTTTATGTTAGATCAGTTCAGGGCAGATACATTTTTTGCAGAATTCTGCATGTGGTACTATTCTTTACGCCATATGATCCTGTATTCAATGGATCTTACTGAATTTGAAAGACTGAATTTCAATGCGCTTCTGCTCAGGTTCGCATACAATGCATCTCAATTTATTAAATATATAATAATTGACAGCATAAAAACGGACAGAAAGCTTGAGATATACGGGGATACAGGCTGGAAAAATGTTTTTCCGGATCACTATGTCACATATCTTGACAGGCCTGGAATTGACAGGGAGCTTTCATGCGGGCATACCCTTAATCTTCTGATGAACTGGCAGCTTACCTGGCTTGAAACCAGTGCAGTGATATTTGAGGCTCTGAACTACAGGGTGCCTTTTATAAATCATCCTGCTGTTGTAAAAACTCCGGAACTTGGCGCAATGTCAAAAATTGAATACAAAAACCAGGCTGACCTGAATTCCAGGTTGGATAATATAAAGGCCTTTCTTGACAATGAACTTGTACAATCTGTTAATTATCTCAACACCCTTCTGAATGATAATCTTGAGTATATTGTTTCAGGCATATACCGTGCAGAAAATTCATCTGTAATAAATACAGCCATTACAAGGGAGATGGCTATGCATGACAAACTTCTGCAGGAAAAAATCAACACATATATAGTGGAGAACAACGTGTTTTTAAGGTATTCTTTTAAAAGCCTTTTTGTTGAACCTGTCCAATACGATATGCGCCAGTCACGGTATTTTTCAAGGCCATTCATGCAAAGACTTCTGCACTATGCCCAAAACAGGTGATTTTAAGCCTGTCAGGAGAAAGAATAATGAATGATAACAAAAAACTCATGGTAATAGGCAGTAATTCCTTTTCAGGGGCAAGTTTCATAGATTTTGCCCTTGACTGTGGCATGTCTGTTATTGGAATCAGCCGTTCCATGCAGCCTGATCCAGTTTTTCTGCCATATCTTTGGAAAGCAAGAAAGGATTTTTGCTTCAGGTTTTTTCAGTATGACCTGAATACTGAATTTGAAAACATCAAAACACAGATACTCAGGTTCAGGCCGGATTATATTGTCAATTTTGCAGCCCAGGGTATGGTGGCGCAAAGCTGGGACAACCCTGAACAATGGTTTCGAACCAATACTCTTGCCTGTGTGAAACTGCACCATTTTTTGAAAGACTGTGATTTTTTAAAAAAATATGTCCAGATATCAACTCCTGAGGTATATGGCGCCTGTGAAGGTTTTGTAAAGGAAAACATAAATTATAATCCAAGCACTCCTTATGCTGTATCAAAGGCTGCGGCAGACATGAGCCTTATGACATTTTTCAGGACTTTTGGTTTTCCTGTGGTCTTTATACGCTCTGCCAATGTGTACGGGCCGGGCCAGTTGCTGTACCGCATTATTCCAAAGGCTGGTGTTTTTTTTCTGACAGGTGCTGTAATTGAGCTGCACGGCGGGGGCACAAGTATAAGGTCGTTCATCCATATCAATGATGTATGCAAAGGGATTATGAAGGCCATGATACAGGGGCAGCCAGGCAGTATTTTCCATTTTGCAGCTCCGGAATATGTTTCCATCCGGGAACTTGTTGAGAAAATTGCCGTAAAAACCGGAGCAGTATTTTCAGATCATGTGAAAAATACAGGAGAGCGCACAGGCAAGGACAAAGCTTATCTGCTTGATTGTTCAAAGGCGGAAAACCAGCTTGGCTGGAAACCTGAAATCAGTTTGGACAGAGGCCTTGACCATACCCTTGAATGGGTGCGCAGCAATCTTGATATATTAAAAAATCAGGAATTTGAATATCATCATAAACCATGAACGGAATATAATCTATGGAAGATAAATTTAAAATTGACAGCCATAAACTGATTTACCATGTCAGAAGGGTTGCATCATGGCTGAATGGAGAGCAGATCAGCCCGATTTATATGGAAATAAGTCCTACAGGAAGTTGCAACCACAAATGCATTTTCTGCAGCGTTGATTTCATGGGATTTAAAAAGCGTTTTCTTGATACTAAGATAATAAAAAAAACAATTGCTGAACTTGGTTGTTACGGTCTGAAAAGTATCATGTTTGCAGGGGAGGGAGAGCCTTTTCTTCACAGGGATCTTCCTGAAATGATTTTACATGCTGCGGAAAACAGGATAGATACTGCCATTACCACGAACGGGGTTCTGATGCGTCCTGAAATTACGGATAAAATCATAGATTCCATGGAATGGATAAAAATCAGCATCAATGCGGGCACCCCTGCAACATATGCAAAAATTCACAACACAGGTGAAAAAGATTTTGAAAAAGTTCTGTCGAACATGGAATATGCCGTTAAAAAAAGGAATTCTTCAGGCAGCAGGTGCGCCCTTGGAATGCAGATTCTTCTGATTGAGGAAAACAGCCATGAAGTGGAAACACTTGCACAAAGGGTGAAGAATATCGGGGCAGATTATCTGGTTGTGAAACCATATACCCATCATTACAGAAACACCCATGAGTTTGATATCAGGTATCAGAGTTTTGGGGAACTTGAAAAACAGCTTGAAAAATACAATTCAGATGAATTTAAAGTGATTTTCAGGGCGCGGGCAATGAAAAAATGGGATGCAGGAAAACGCAGCTACAATGAATGCCGTGCTCTTCCTTTCTGGTCATACATAGATTCTGGCGGGAATGTATGGGGATGTTCAGCCCATCTTCTGGATGAACGTTTCAATTACGGCTCAATTTACGGGAAAAGTTTTTCTCAGATATGGGAGGGCCCTAAGAGAAGGGAAAACCTGGAACTGATGGCCCGTGATTTTGATATCAGCACCTGTAAGATGAACTGCCGGATGGATGAAATCAACAGATACCTTGATGAATTGAAAAACCTGCCTGATCACGTTAATTTTATATGAATCATGTGATAACAGAAAAATCAAGTTCATGTGCCATCTGCGGAAGCCGAAATCTTGTGCCTGTGTTTGATTTCGGCATGCAGCCGGTGTGCAGCCGTTTTCTTGAAACCGTCACAGAATATGAAATGAAAACAGTATTTTCAATTTTGCAATGCCATGACTGCGGGCTGATCCAGAATCCATGCCCGCCTGAGGTCAGATACCTTAAGCCTGGGTTTGACTGGATCAGGTACAGGGAGCCTGAAAATCATCTGGACGATCTTGCAGATTATATATGCCGGCTGAATATACTTGAAAAGGATTCTTTCATACTTGGGCTGAGCACCTATGATGCCCCCCTGATCAGGGCTTTTAAACGCCGTGGTTTCACAAACGCCCGTCTTGCAGATCCTGTGGATGAATATGGTATAAAAGAGAAGAATTTCGGAGTTGAAACTGTGCAGGAGAAGATCTGCTGCCGCGCTGTTTCATGTATAAACCGTGAAATCCGGCCGGAACTTGTTATTGCTGGCTTTATTCTTGAACATGTGCATGATTTCAGAAATTTTATACAACCCCTTGGGGAAATGGTTTCCGATTCAGGCTTTCTGCTTGTGCAGGTTCCTGATTTCGGGTATTCACTTGATAAACTGGAATATACAGGTTTGTGGGAAGAACATGTCCTGTATTTCACTGAAACAGTCTTTAATATGTGCATGGGTGTTTCAAAAAAATTCAGTCCTGTGTTTTTCAGAAAATATGCCCATGATGACGGTGTTGTGCTTGCCGGGCTGTGGCAGGCTGATAAGAAAGATGGTCTGTGTCTGTCCTTGAATCAAGATCTGATTGAAACAGATATAAAACGATGCGCAAAATTTCAGGCCATGTTTGCAGAGCACAGGGCCAGCCTGAAACATTTTTTGTCCTGTTTCAGGAGCGCAGAAGGAAAGATAGCCCTGTTCGGTGCAGGGCATCAGGCCTGTATTTTTGCAAATCTTTTTGAACTTGAAGGCCTTATTGAGTTTGCAGTGGATGATGACATAAACAAACAAGGCATGTATCTGCCGGGATCACATCTTGAAATTAAAAACAGCCAGTCCCTTGTTGCGGAAAATATCAGATTATGCCTGACAGCTGTTTCAAAGAGGGTTGAAACAATAATTGCAGCCGGCAATGAGGAGTTTGCAGCAATGGGGGGGCGGTTTGAATCTATTGACAATCCTGCGCTTTATGGAGGGTTTCAACATTATTGCACAGAAGGGGAAATGTAAATTGGGCAGTCATTGTCTTATCATAGGCGGCACAAAAGGAGCCGGCAAAATTACAGCCGCAGTCATGGCTGCAAAGGGAGCCAGGGTTTCTGTTATTGCCAGGAAAAAGCCCGGTGATTCTGAATTTGTGTCCTGTGTGCATTATTATTCAGCCGATGTCACGCACATGAATAATACCAGAGCTGTACTTGATGATATTATAAAAACAGGGGGGCCGGTCAATAATGTATTGTTTTTTCAGCGGTTCAGGGGAAAAACAGATGCCTGGAATAACGAGATGGCGGTTTCTCTGACAGCCACACGGGATATCATTGAATATCTGTCCGACAGATTTTCCAGTTCCGGCCAGAAAAATATTGTCATTGTTTCATCGGTTGCCTCTGATCTTGTTGCCTGTGAACAGGGGCCTGAATATCATGTTGCAAAGGCCGGCCTTGTTCAGATGACCAGGTATTACGCAGTCAGTCTTGGCCGGCGGGGCATAAGGGTTAATTGCATCTGTCCTGCAATTGTAATGAAGGATGAGGCAAAACCGTATTATGAAAAACATGAAGCTGCTGTAAGGCTCTTTGAATCAATCACTCCCCTGGGCAGGATGGGAACCCCTGAAGATATAGCAGGGCTGGCTCAATTTCTGTGCAGTGCTGAAGCATCATTTATAACAGGCCAGAGTATCACTGTTGACGGAGGATTGACTCTGCAGATGCAGGCGTCTTTATGTTTGGATAAGCTATTGGAATGAAAAACAGGTAAAGGAATAAGTATAATGGAGTATTATAAAAGGAGCAATTGCAGGCTGTGCATGGGCACAGACCTTGAAAAGGTTGTACACCTTGAACCCAGCCCCATAGCTGATGCATTTGTGCCGCGGAACCTGCTTGCGGCAGACCAGCCATGCTATCCGCTTGATCTTTATTTCTGCCATGACTGCTGCCATGTACAGCTTCTTGATGTGATTGATCCTGAAGTGCTTTTCAAAGATTATATTTATGAAACAAAAAGTTCACCTGGACTTGTAAACCATTTTAAGGCCTATGCTGCTGACATAAAAAATAAATTCGGCAGTCTGGAAAACAGAAATATTCTTGACATAGGCAGTAATGACGGCACTTTGCTGAGATTTTTCCGTGATTATAAAATGAACGTGCTGGGAGTTGATGCAGCTGTGGATATAGCAGCAAAAGCTACACGTTCAGGCATTGAAACCCTGGCCGGGTTCTTTGATGCTGCCATGGCTGATGATATAGCTAAAAGATACAGGATGGATATAATTACTGCAAATAATGTCTATGCACATGCTGATAATCTTGGAGATATCACCAGGGGGGTCAGAAAGCTTCTGAAACCTGACGGGGTTTTTGTCTTTGAGGTTTCCTGGCTGCTGGACTTGATTCAGAACAGGGTTTTTGATTTTATTTATCATGAACACCTGTGCTATCATTCAATCATATCCCTTGAAAAATTTTTCAGGACTCATGGTTTGATGATTTTTGATGTACACAGGGTTCCGACAAAAGGAGGCTCAATCCGCTGTTATGCAAAACCGGACACCAGTACAAGACCTGTATCTTCACGAGTCAGACAATATGCTGAAAAAGAACTTGCAATGGGGCTTGACAAACCAGATGCCTATACTGCTTTTGAATCACAGATAAATGGTATAAAAGCCGCAGTATTGCAGAGGGTTTCACAAATTACTGACTGCGGCAGGACAATATGGGGGTATGGAGCATCTGCCACCACAACCACCCTGATTTATCATTTCGGCCTTACCCGTACCCTTGAATGCCTTGTTGATGACAATAAGGACAGGCAGGGGCTTTTCAGTCCGGGGTGTCATATTCCTGTTGTCTCTCCTGAAAAAATATATGAAAAAAATCCTGATTATCTGTTTATTACCGCCTGGAGATTTGCTGATGCGATCATTGAGAAACATGGTGAGTTCCTGAAACGTGGCGGCCATTTTATTGTCCCTTTACCTGAGATCAAGGAAATTTGAAAAATGCCGGATGTTAAAAATGTATTTTTTCCTGACGATTCCGATATTGTATGCTTTGACTTTCATGATCTTGAGAGAATAAAAACAGCCGCCAGAATGTCGGAATTGCTGCGTGCAAGATTCTGCCTGCATCTCTCTCCTGAAGATAAGGTGCAGCAGATGGTGCTGGCCTTTTGCGCAGGTACAGAGGTTCCGGTTCACAGGCACAGGAACAGAACTGAATCCTTTCATGTGATAGAAGGGCAGCTTGAGGTTCTGATTTTTGATGACAGGGGAATTGTGACTGAATCAATTAAAATGGGCCCAATTGAATCTGGCCTGACATTTCTGTACAGAATAAATAAAGATGCCTGGCATACTGTAAAGCCCCTGACAGAAATTGTCATTATTCATGAGGTGGTGGCGGGCCCGTATGAAAAAATGGAAATTTTGAAAAATGAATAACCATAAATGCAGAATATGCGGATCAGACAGGTATTTCAAACTGACTGATTTTGGCAGTCTTCCCATTGCCCATCACCTTCCTGGCAGCCCTGATCCGTGTGAGTACCGTCATCCATTTGTTCTTATGATATGTGAAACCTGTGGGATTGCAGGTATTGCCGACCCATGTCCTCCTGAAAACCTGTATCTTGATTTTAATTATAATTTCAGTTCATGGAAATCAGAACCCCATATGGAAGATGAAGTGGACATGATTATCAGAGGATTTGGCAGGCCGCCGGGCTGTATTTTTGAAATTGGGTGCAATGACGGAAGTTTCATGGCTGTATTTGATGACAGCAAAACTCCGTTAAGGATTGGAATGGAACCGAATCCATTTCCCGCTGCCCTTGCAGAGAAAAAAGGCATAAAGATCGTGAATGAATTTTTAAGCATTGGCGCCATTGACAATATTGTCCGTAAAAATGGCTGTTTTGATCTTGTGGTGGCAAGACAGGTACTTGAACACCTGCACGATCCTGAGCTTTTTTTTGAATGCCTGGATCGCCTTGTGTCTGATGAAGGCCTTGTGTTCATTGATGTGCCTGACAGTGAAAATGCTTTTTGCCAGGGAGATTGTTCTGTCCTGTGGGATGAGCATGTAAGCTATTTTTGTGAAAACTCATTGATCCGGCTTTTCATGACAAAGGGATTTGAACCTGTTGACCTGAAAAAATTCAATTTCAGCGGTGGGATTTTGTCCTGTCTTTTCAAAAGAACACAGACACGGAATAACTCATGCATTGAAACTGCTGATATAAGTTCTTTTGTAAAGGCTTCCAGAGCATATCCGGAAAAAATAGACAAATACAGAACCAGACTTTCCAGTCTGATTGAAACAGGCCGTAATCATGGTTTTGTCACAGCTCTTTATGGTGTTGGCTGCCGTGGTACAATGCTTGTCAATTGCCTTGATATGGGCGGGGTTATTGATCTGGCCCTGGATGATCAGGCAGAACGGCAGGGTAAATACGTTCCTGGCACAGAACTTGAGATCATGAAAAGTGAAGTTCTGGCCGGATATGACAGGGTGCTGGTCATCCTTGCGGTCAGCCAGGAAAATGATGACAGGGTGAAAAAACGCATCAGTGCAATTACAGGCCATGGAGATATTGTTATTGTCAGTGCATGTTCTCCTGCCCCGATTTTCAGGGAAATCCATCAGGCATTGTCAAAATTTGACTTATGACAGGGAATGAAAAATGGATGATTTTAAAAAACCTTTTATAGATTTTTACAACCGTTACAATATAATACCGGTGGCGCAGGATATTTCCGATATTGAAATGCATTTTCAAAGGCGCAGTGCCCTGTATCGCCATTGCGGCATTCCTTCCTTGCTTGTAAGGGACAGAACCGTATTGGAAATCGGGCCGGGTACAGGACATAACGCCCTTTATACCAATTCGCTGGGGCCGGCAGAATATGTATTGGTGGATGGAGCAAAACAGAGTATAAGGCAGCTTGAAAGTCTTTTTAACCATTTTTTTGAAGATATTTCAAATTGTGAAATCATTGAATCGCCTCTGGAAAAGCTTGACCTTGATAAAAAATTTGACATTGTTCTGTGCGAGGGTGCAATTCCGTTCCAGAAGAATCCGTGTGAGTTTTTAAGAATTGTTGCGGATTTTGCCGGGCCCTCAGGAATTGTGCTTATAACATGTGCCGATTCTGTCTCATATTTCAGTGAAATTTTAAGGCGCATCATGGGGCATCTTATGCTGGCACTAAATCCTTCTGACACTGATCTGTCAAAAGATCTTGAAGTGCTGAGGCCTGTTTTTTCAGGCCATCTTGGAAACCTGAAAGGCATGTCAAGGCCTGTTGATGACTGGATCTGCGATAATATTCTTCAGCCTTTTCTGGGAGTTCCCATGTCAATTGCAGATGCCATCCATGCACTTGAAAATGATTTTTATGTTTATGGATCATCTCCTAATATTTTCACTGACTGGCGCTGGTACAAGGATATACATGGGGAAAACCGGAAATTCAATGAAGCAGGACTGGAAGTTTTCTGGCGCAATGTCCATAATCTGATGGATTACCGCCATGTTTTTGAACCGTGCCGGCCTGAACAGGGAATGAAGACCATGCAGCTTTGTTCTTCAATTTTTGATCTTTCCATTCAGATTCAGAATTCAGGCCCTGAAATTTCATGTCTTGAAAAGGTATGTGAGCAGCTTGCACAGATAAGGGAAATTTTTTCCGGGTTTTCACCTGACACTGCTTCGGCAATGGAGGAATTTGAACTCATGATCAAAAAATTTATTTCAGGCAGGAATCCTGATTTTTCCAATATGCCTGCCTTTGCGCCGTGGTTCGGAAGAGGGCAGCAGTATCTGTCTTTTATCAGAAAAGACTGAAAATGTATTTAAGGATTGCACCATGCGCATAGGTATAGATTTTGATAATACAATAATCTGCTATGACAGGGTTTTCAATTCAGCCGGAATTGAAAAGGGCCTTGTACCTGCATCCCTTGAAACCGGCAAGGGTTTTGTCAGGGATTATCTGAGGCAGAACGGGCAGGAAAAGGAATGGATATGGCTTCAGGGATATGTTTACGGTACAAAACTGACAGATGCAGACCCGTATGAAGGGGTAAAAGAATTTTTTGACTATTGCATATCAGAACGGATTGAATGTTTTATCATCAGCCATAAAACCGTTTATCCCTATTCCGGGCAGAAATATAATCTGCATGATGCTGCCCGTGCATGGCTTGAAGAGCAGGATTTTGGCATCAGGGCTTTTTTTGAGCTTACAAAGGAAGATAAAATAAAAAAAATCAATGAGCTTGGATGTGATATTTTCATTGATGATCTGCCTGAATTTTTATCCCTGCCTGGATTTTCTGCAAAACTTACAAAAATTTTATTTGACCCTCTGCAAAAATATATACAGAACGGGAAAAAAATTCTTTATGCTAAAACATGGAATGAAATAAGAATGATTGTTGAGCAATATCACGGTGGGATGCCTGCAAATGATTGATCGCTCATCGGAAAATCTGTTGAGAAATGCAGGTGTCAATACGGATACCTGCATTATCACACCCCTGAATGGCGGTAATAACCGGGTTTTTAAAATTATTGCAGACAAGGGTGCATATATTCTGAAAAAATATTTTTTTTCAAAGAATGATACAAGGAACAGGCTTGAAACTGAATTTAATTTTCTCATGTTCTTGTGGGAAAACACCATAAGAAACATACCGCGCCCTTTTACATGTGATTTTTCAGCTCATCTGGGGCTTTATCAGTACATAGAGGGGGAAAAGCCCGGAAAGCACCCTGCAGGTGAAAATGAAATCATCGGGGCAATGGAGTTCATGGAAACCATAAAAACTTCCCGGATGAAAAAAAAAGCACTGGCCCAGGGGTCAAAGATCGGGACGGCTTCTGTTTCTGCCAGGACACTTGCCGGGATTGTT